>WJJB01000031.1 GCA_014729935.1 Candidatus Bathyarchaeota archaeon
GTTGAATGCCCCGGATAAGCAAGTTCCTGGAAATAGAGACGATCCAGGGAAATTTACCCAGAAGAAAATCGACTTGATAGATATCAATGCAAATTCCTTCACAACCGTTTCATTCAGGGACCTTTTCGATTCACTTGTGTCCACGGGGTTCTTGGAAATGGTGACAACAAAGGATCTGGGAAAGGCGGAGATGCTCGCTCGCCGCAACCGGCCCGGAATAGCTGCATATCATATCTCCTTCAAGGGTATCTTGCAGGGGACAAACCTCGTTTCGAACCTGCGAGTCATGTTGGATGCCATCGAGAATGCCTACGGAACCCCGGTCGATGTGGAGTTTACCGCCAATTTCGATTCGAAAGGCGGGTATCGCCTCAACTTGCTGCAATGCCGCCCTTTCCAAGTTCGCATGGATGCCAGGGAGATCACGCCAATTGATGGCACGAATACCGGCGTGCCGTTCCTACACACCCAAGGTCCTATCATCGGACCAAGCATGTCAAGTCATCCAGGCGTGTTGATCATGGTGCGCCCCAAGGTTTTCGGTCGCCTTGCCCCCAGGCAGCGATTCGCCATCGCCCGCGCTATCGGGAAAATCACCCACCATCCAGAAATATCAAGCAGGACTATCATGATTCTTGGACCTGGCAGGTGGGGGACGTCCACCGTCTCCCTTGGCATTCCCGTTACCTTTGCAGAGATACAGAATGTGTCCATTATTGGAGAGATAGCGGAAATGCACGATGGCTTGATTCCCGACGTGTCCCTCGGAACGCATTTTTTCAATGATCTCGTCGAAATGAACATGATATACTTTGCGGTTTATCCTGGAAAGAAGGGTTACATGCTCGATGTTGCACCCCTCGAAGCCATGGAAAATCAGGTCTCACGCTACCTGCAGGGTGATAGTTTGGTAGAGAATGCAATCATCGTGCTAGAGTTTATGAACGATGAGAACGTACGGATTGCAGGCGTGAATAAGAAGGAGCATCGAAAGGATCCAAGAGCTAAATACATCCTTGGCATTTTCATGGATACGTTAAAACAGGAGGGCCGGTGCTACCTGCTCCGTAGATGATCTTGCATAGCTAAATCGCGTCAAGGTCCAGCTTCACTTGCGGATGACGGTGGAATGCTTTGGATTGAATAGAGTCCCGAGGGTGATGCAAAAGACATGCCCGCGATCCTTCACGACTTTTGATACCGTGGAGGTGATTTCAGCAGGTTCCAGGGGAATGTTCGCTGAACCTGTTGAGACATCATATTGATGCTCCATCCAATCGAACCCCGTTTCCATTGCAGAGAGTCGAGTTAACGCAAGGGATAATGCCTCGGAAAATAACCTCGATGCTTCAATGTTAATGGTGAACGGCAAATGCATGCCATTTCCAACCACTGGCATGATGGAAATTTCCACGCTTGCCGACAGTCCTTCCCCATCACTATCATTAGCCTCGCCAGTATCCCTCACTGGAAGTATTCCTCCATCACGTTGCTGAAGTTATTGATGACTTGAAGCCGCTCCACCGAAATGGTGATAAATTTCGTGGTATCCTTCCTGAAGAATTCGTCTAATGTGCGCACCCTCTCCATCAAGGCTCGTTGCATGATTTTATAATTACTGCCATTTCCATCCAAGTGTGCTTTTCCATACGCAGCAACCGTCGTCGTGGTTGTCACGTCGCTGGGAACATTTTCCTTGTTATTGACGAAAAAACACACGTGCGGGTCGTTTTCCATGTTCTTGTACTTGGTGGTATTGCATGATGTTGCGAACATGATGCGGGATGCATCATCCGCGCTGGAAAAGGCAACTAAACTGGGATATGGGTAATTGCCATGGTGGGTGACAAGCACCCCAAAATACTGCTGGTTGAACAGCAACTTTGCCCTTTGTACTACATTCTCACCTTTCATGACATAATTTTCTTCCTCAAGGCACTTAAAAACATTTGGAACCAAATGGCGAGTAAATTTCATGGGGCATGACATGAGCTGGCAAAAATCGGGAGAGATTCCTTTCTCGGTTCACGGGGAATCCTTATGAAGGAACGTTTTTCAATCGATGAATCTAAAAGAATATAGGACGGGAAGTATTGTGTTACATGCAATGACAAAGAAAAAATCGAAAAAAAAATCCTATGGCTCTACATCCGACGGCCAAGTGATCCGTGCCCGGAAACCCAAGCGACGGTACGGGGAGACGCTAGGCATCGTAACCAGGATATTGGGCAATAACCGGATGATGGTCAAGACCGAGGATGGCAAGAAATGCCAAGCACGAGTGCGTGGGAAGCTAAGAAAGCGCATGTGGGTCCGGCTGGGTGATATCGTCATCGTGATCCCATGGGATTTTCAACCTGAGAAGGGTGACATCATCCATCGATACCGTCGGCGCGAGCGGGCGTGGCTTGAACGCAAGGGGTATCTCTCGGAGTACCTGACATTCTGATTCATTTTCAATCATCGATCTATCCCGTTACCTCTCACCCGGTTCCAACTCTCAAGGCAACATCCTTGATTCTCCCCATGCTATTAGGATAACTCTATATTCTTCTCTATACTCTACATGCTCGAATTACTTCCCGGCTATCCATGGAATTAAAAACTTGCATGTCGAATGATGTAGTGATAATCCAACCATACCGTTTATTCACTTCATAGCAGGTACGAGCTATATGCGAAAACGCATGAAAGAACTTGGATTCAATAACGAGCTAGTGCGCAAGATACGTGCTTCTCCAAAGAAGAAGCTAGCAAGGACCATTACGATCAATATCACCTTAACAATCGCCCTTATCGTTCCTATGTTCTTGTACACGGAGGTAAGGATGCTAGATCGGCAGAAAGATTACCCGGATAAAGAACCTTGGTTGCGTTTCTTATCCGATCCTTCCAACAGTGTCACGATCTCGTGGGAAACCAGTATCGGGAAGAATACCACGGTCCAATACGATACGAATCCCTTCACCTTGTCAAACACCATTTCCCGCACCGAAAATGTGACCATGCACCATGTAAACATCACGGGATTGAACCCTAACACCCAGTACTACTACCGGGTGGGACCACAGGTGGATGGCGAGATGAGCGCCCTGTACCACTTCTGGACGGCGCCAGCAGATCAAGCAACGAGCTTCACATGGTTATGCATCTCAGACACGCAGGAATCTTCCGAGGGGCAGCATCATCACCCTCGCGTTGCCAGGGCACTAGCGAAGTATAATGGTGAGGCACGCTTCATCGGGAACGGTGGCGATGTGGCGAATTACGGGTCGAGCAAGAGGAGCTGGGATTACTTTTTCAAGTGCGCGAGACCTTACGCGCCATACCAACCCTTCGCATTCGCCCTGGGAAATCATGATGATTCGTCGTCCCACACGGCTCCCATGTATCATCAGTATTTTGCCTTCCACGAGAATGAACCGTTATACTATTCCTTCAATTACTCGATGCTCCATTATGTTTCGATCCCGGTACCCCGGGGCAAGGAAAGCGAGCTGACGACGGAATTGATGTCGTGGCTCGAAAGTGATCTTGCCAACTCGATGGATAAGCTATACCGGGTCGTGATATTCCATTGCCCCATCCTGAGTAGCGGTTTTTTCGGCCGGAACAGGATACTGGAGGAACACCTGCATCCCATCTTTGACCAATACAACGTGTCCTTGGTCATCAACGGCCATAGCCACCATTACGAGCGAAGTTACATGGATGGGATTTATTACGTGGTGGCGGCAGGTGGTGGCGGTCACATGGATCCATGCCACAATGCGCTCCCGGAGACCCAAGTCCTCGGGAGTTTCCCGCACTACCTGAAGATCACGTGCACGACGAGTTCCATGACCATGGAGGCCATATCGCCAGAAGGATCACTATTCGATCAAGTAGAAATGGAGGCGCCATGACCATGTTCAGGTTTTTCTTCAACCATATCTATATTAGCTACGTTGGTTACATCATTCAAACGATGATCATGATCGGCTTTATCTGGTTCAAGAAAACCAGGGATCCTTCACTGAAATACAAGAACGGCATCATGGCCAGCCTGCGAGTGATACCCTTCGGGCTCATGCTCGCCTTTGGCCTCATTTTCATCCACGCGTTCATGGAGATAGTGATTTTTGGTTCCTACCCGTACGGGGCATGGATGCAAACCTTTCCATCGGCATTCCTTGCCTTGATCTGCGGGGTGGAATGGATCTTGGCGGCAGTGCTCGTGGCACCCAACGTGAAAACATTGATCACGGCATCGACCGTTTCTGGTATCTTCTTCACGTACGTGTATGTTGCCATGCCATTAAGCCAAGACGTGTGGAACGTGTTTAACATAGTCATCATTCTGATTGGTATATATCTCTTTCACGGGATGCTAGTCTTGATCGAGAGGATCGCCCTGATAGTGCAACCCCGGTTCACTGGTGACAGGAAACTGTGGGATATCAGTATGCGGTTCAAGAAATGGTTCAATTGGAAGACCAACTTGATCATCTGGGTTTTACTGACCATGGAATTCATGTGCCAAATCGCAGGATACTCGCTAATCACGGTGTTTATTGGATGATATTGGAACCAGAAGGTGAACATGATGGCTGATTACGTGGACATGATATTTGACATGATTATTCCCATGCTACTGGTAACCTTGGCTATCGGTGTCATTAATTTACTACTGCGGTATCCTATGAGGGTTAGAAAGTTGTCCTACTCCCACCGCTTTCCAAGAAAATTGAAAGGACAACCGGCTGTAGATTCCGGTGATATCCCGGGAGATTCTTCCATTCAGGTTGGGACCGGCAATAATACACGAGACAAGGTAATAGAAAAGGAATTACCTCCCCCGCGACCCGTGGATTGGTTTTTCTCGCTCTCGATATTCTTCCTCGTCTTGGCGACTATCTTGGGATTCATGTCTCTGTTGATTTCATTCTTGCCGGTGGTATGGGAGGAGTTTTCGAAACCATTGTTCTTGTATGGTTTCCTTCCAACATTGGTTCTGGGATTGTCACTGTCCATTCTCCCAACCATTTCTTGGGTGAAAGTGCGCATGCAACCCGCTTGAAGACCGCATCCCTTTTTCCAGGTTTTTTTTTCAACCCGTTTTCAAGTTAATGCCTGAGTTCAAGAGATTAGACCCGGTGCTGGCGCCTGCCCCCCAAGTTTTTTTAGGTATCGAGAATGGATTCACCAGATGCAGATAACCTTCCTTGGTACGGGCGCTGCCGAGGCATATCCGGGACTTTTTTGCACCTGTATGAATTGCGAGAAGGCACGGGAACTCGGTGGAAAGAACTTGCGGTGCAGGTCCAGTGCCGTGGTGAATGATGATCTTTTTATTGATTTCGGCCCGGATGCGTCAGCCCAGGCGACCCGGTTCAACGTCAACCTTGCGGGTATCAGTGATTTCCTTTTCACCCATAGTCATTGGGATCACCTGGCAGTGCATGACATGTTCTTCCGGTCCAGCGGGTACCGCCGCAATGGGAATCTTGATATTGCAACCCTATGGGGAAATGAGGAAAGCATCGATGCCGTGCTCGATCAACTCCGGGTGAAGCTTGCAAAGGAGTTTACCGTTCCGGGCGATATTATCCCGACACGGGAGGAAACCCGGGATGAACTCGTGGATTACCTGCGCTTGAATGTTCGCGTGATGGAGCCAAGGAACACGCGTGAAATCGGGAGATATACCGTACATGCCTTGGACGCAATGCACAAGGAACCCGAGAAAACGATGAATTTCATTATCGATGATGGCACCGCTGTGTTCCTATATGCCACGGATACGGGGCCCTGGGGCGATGATACTTGGTCCTTTCTTGATGCCTTGGATCTGCAGCTTGACGTGGTTGCATTAGATTGCACGGTTGGACATGGAATACCTGGCGGTCATCACTCGTATGATTCTTTCCTGGCAGAAAGGGAGGGCTTGCGAGAATGTGGTGTATTGAAGGAAGATACCATTTTCTTGGCACATCATTTTTCTCACCAAGATGGATTGGTACACAATGAGGTGGTGGATTTCATGGAACACCGCGGGATCAAGGTGACTCATGACGGTCTTGTCATCATCAGGAATTCCTGAAAACGGGTAAAATCAAGAGAAAGGTAAACAAATGCAAGTGATGATAATGAATGAAGGAAGGAAAAACGTGCTATTCATTTTCGCTGACCAGATGCACCGGTATGCTCTTGGTTGCATGGACGATCCGAACGCAAGGACTCCCAACCTTGACCAACTCGCTGCAGGTGGAGTATTATTCAAAAATGCCTACTCCAATTGCCCCATCTGCACGCCATTCCGCATTAATTTATTCACGGGACTCTATACTAGTCAGACCGATACTTTCAGGAATCAATCGCGCATACCAGATGGGATTACCACCCTTGCTGAACGGTTCAACAAGCACGGTTACAAGACCAGTTACGTGGGAAAATGGCACATCGGGGCCACGGGAAACAAGCCAATACCCGAGGAATTGCGAGCAGGATTCCAAGAATTCATCGGTTACTTTTGCTACAACGGATTCTACAAGGACGTGATATTCCATGACGAGGACTGCGTTGCACACGAGTTCGATGGTCATCGCACCGACGTGACCACCGATATTGCCCTGGAACGCTTGGAACGCATCGCGGGAGACCCATTTTTCATGTGCGTCTCGTATCAAGCCCCCCATTATCCCGTGCAACCGGCCCCCGAGTATGCGGAAATGTTTGACGGCATCGAGATCCAACGCAGGAAGAACACCAGGGATGTTGATCCATATACTGGCACTCATAGCCCACCCAGTCCCAAACCTCCCGAGAAGGATCCAGATTTTAGAAGGTACGGCAACGACTTGGATGAATACCTCAGATTGTATCACGCGATGGTTGCCCAAATTGATGCGAATGTCGGCCGCTTGCTAGACAAGCTAGATGAGTTAGGAATTACCGACGATACGGTGGTCGTGTTCACGTCAGATCATGGTGATATGCAAGGTTCACACGGCTTGAAAAACAAGACCCTTCCGCATGAAGAATCTGCAGGTATACCACTTATAATCAAGGAACCTGGTGGTGCGGTGGGGATGGTGGCTCAGGTGCCTGTTTCGGGAGTGGACTTCTATCCAACATGCCTCGAATATGCTGGAATTGAAGCACCGGGAGACCTTCCGGGCTTGAGTCTTGCCCAGGTGACTGCCACCGGGGACGTGAGCAGGTTCTCAAATCGACCGGTTTTTTCGGAGATGCGAGATTGGAAGATGATCCGCCATGGAAACCTGAAATTGGTTGTCCGGGGTTGGTTTTACGAGCCAACAGCCTTCTTCAACTTGGAAAGGGATCCATACGAGCTTGATAACTTGATTGACGAGGAATCCTGGAGCAATGATATCACGCGCATGCGGGATAAACTCATGAACATTTTCACCACGTTATCAACTTACACTTGGTTGGGTGCAACATTGAAAAATCTTGAAACCGGTGAAGAAGA
>WJJB01000417.1 GCA_014729935.1 Candidatus Bathyarchaeota archaeon
CGTGGAACAGCTAGAACAAGAAATCACCAATATTCAAGGGCAAAAGACTGCTTTCAAGGAACTAAAAGACATTTATTTTAGGGATATGCAATTAGGTGAATTGATCGCGAAAAAGCGGGAACAGCTGGCAACACTGGAGGATAAAGCACAACAACTAGATACCTTGCACCAGCAGCTTTCAGAATGTCAAGCAACTATATCCAAGCATCGACACCTTCATGAAAGGGAAAGGGAACTTCAGGACCAAATTGCGGTCATGGAAAAACTCCAAGATGCACTCTCCAATACCACTGGTACGATCGCTAGCATCGAGAAAGAAATATCCATCTTGAAGGAAAATAAACAGAAAGCAGGCACTGGAAATTGTCCCTTCTTGGAGGAACCGTGCAAGAATATCGGCATGACATCCCTCTCCGATTATTTCAAAAAAAAAATCTCCAAGAAAGTTAAGGATTTGAACCAAGCCAGGCTTGAGTGCACGAAATTGGAAGAAAAGCTTGAAAAAATGAAGGAGCGACAGAAAGAGTTAGAAAAGCTAAATACCATCAAGGTGAAGGTTGAAAACGCCATCGAGAGGAGGGAATCATTAAAACAAGAAATACAAAAACTGGTAGGAATGATGGAACATGTTCCCACAGCACGTGAGGATTTGTCATCCTTGCAAGCAGAACGGAAGAAAATCAAGCCCCAGGTTACACGGTACCACGTCATCAGGGAAAAGATAGAGAACGAACTCCCCAAACTTGTCCGGGAACGGAACATGAAAAAAATGGAATTGCATGAAAAAAGAAAGCTTGTGGACCCCTTGATCTCCAAGATAAGGAAACTCGATGATATTCAAGCTCAACTAGAAACCTTGGAAAAACAGGTCGATGCCCTGGAACCTAGCCATGAGGCTTACACGTCACATGAAAAAGTTGCTGCAACGGTCAAGTCCTTGGAGAACGAGTTAAATGAGAAAATAGATCAGCATTCATCTGCATTAGCCGATTTGAAACAAGTTTCGAAAGAATTAACCAACTTGAAATCTCGTTTCAGCGTGGATGAGTTCAACGAGAAAGAAAAAGAAAGGGAATCCCTTCAAATCGAATATAAGGGAATGGAAGAGCGCATGAGGATGTACACCAACGGGCTCATGGAACTTGCATATGAATTGCGGGATATACGAGAAAGGGAGGAAAAATTGCGCAAGGTGCTGGAAAACCAATCAATCTTGAAAGAAATTGATGGTTTTAGCAA
The DNA here is from genome assembly GCA_014729935.1 of Candidatus Bathyarchaeota archaeon. GTDB lineage: Archaea > Asgardarchaeota > Lokiarchaeia > Sigyniarchaeales > Sigyniarchaeaceae > WJJB01. Next base: position 1,240 of record WJJB01000417.1, read on the forward strand.
GCTAGTCCGCGAGTGGTACAGGGATGCTCAACCAAAAATTACGGAGGCGTTATTAGGCAAGATAAACCAATCCGCAACAAGGATCTTCCAACAACTATTCAAGGACAATAATGTCGAAATTGAATGGGAGGAGGATTACGATGTGCTCCTGAAGCTACCAGGCGTGCAGAAACATTTCCAGCAACTATCAGGCGGAGAGCAGATGGCTGTTGCAATAGCAATACGGTTGGCATTGCTCAAGATCCTGACTTCCATTGATTTCGCATTTTTTGATGAGCCAACCACCAACTTGGACGAGCAAAAACGGGTGAGCTTGGCAACATGCATCCAGAATCTCACGGATTTCAGGCAACTGTTCGTCATTTCCCATGACGATACCTTCGAGGGGAACGCTGATTTCGTCATTCACTTCACGAGGAATCCAGGTGAAGCCTGCAAGGTCGAGTACCTGCCGTGATGCATTTCTTGCCATTCAAGGTCTAAAGAACCCAAAGGAGCATGCCGGGTTCCACGCTATCAATGAATATATGGATGGTGTCCCTTCAAAAAGTATTTAATCCATAAGTGGGAAGGTAGTACATAAAAGGTACCAGTATAGTTTAGGCAACTTGATGTCATTAAGATGACGGTCGAAGTGAAGGAATTAAGAGTACTCTGTCCACTGTGCAAGAAGGAGGCGAAAATAGAGGTTCCCATCTTCTTAGTCAATGAGGCACAGGATGGTGTATTGAAAGTCTCCATTCCCCGGGGAGCTTGCTGTGATGAACATTCCTTCATGGTCTATATAGACAAGAAATTCCGCGTCCGGGGATACCAGAATGCTGATATCGAGTTTAGGAACGGTCCCACCATTTCTATAACCAAGAAAGCAATAGATGCGAAGAAAGAAGGGGGACTAAAGGATTTTCGGATACAAGATATCACCAGTCTCTTAGGAATGGACATTTCTTCCTTGATCTTGCGGACGATCTTGGTGGAAAAACCCGTGTTTTTATTGGAAAATTTCGACTTGTACAATCGGGTGGACAAGACTGTCGCGTTCTTGAGTGACATGGAATCTGATGACCTGCAGATCACCTCGCAGAAGTTCCAGCAGGATGATCTCAAGAACTTGAAAAGAAACAAGAAAATTAACGCTTTCATGGTGGCACCCCTGTACAAGGCAATCACTCGTTCACCCTTCAGGGAGGAGACCAACACCAGGTTCGAGAGTAACTTGCTTAATGAGACGATGGAGATCCCTGATAGGGATGGACAGATTATTTTTTTAAGAAAGGAATTGATAAAGATCACGAGAGTCATCGAAGAATTCGTCAAGATGCTCAAAGATGTTGATAAGATGTACGAGGAGGACATACCTGGCATCACCCAAAAGAAATTCAATTACAAGCTTGATAGCAAGAATATCGATGTCATCAGGGAAGTCATCGCCTTCAAGCATGATGCGACCCTTGCTTCAAAGATCATCAACAAATCATTGGACAAGATCAGAACGGACCTATGGTAAACTCCCATAATAGGACAAGGAATGCATTTTGCCATCGATACCTACTTTATTGAACTCGCGTGATCTCGGAGACACGATCACCACAATACAGTGGAATGGTGATTTGAAGCAACAATTCATTTCTATAACCGTTGAAAATACTAATGACGTGTATATCTTCGGGAAAGATGGATTGGAAAAATTCATGTTGGAGGGGGCATCCTCGGCAGTCGAGGCCAGCACGTGGCTTTCACCAAATACCCTGATTTCAGCCCATCAAGAAGAAATTCGGCGTTGGGAGTTAAGGGGATCCCGTAGTGATTGCATTCGAATCAAGGTTCCATGGAAGGACATCTCCACGATGATTCCCTTGAGATCAAGAAGATCGAGGATAAAATTCCTCGTCGCTCACGATTCAAATAAACTATCAGTGGTACTGGATGAAGACGTTGAGGGAAAAGAACGTGCAATGGATGGTCGAATTCATTTCGTCACTAGCAGGAACGATAAACTTCACTTGATTACCAAGGGAGAACATGGATTTGAGCTGCAACGGCTTGATGAACAATTGACCTTGGAAGAAAAAATCTCTTTGCAGTTTTACCGAGAACCAGTACACGCTGAACCCATTTCAAGCACCAATAACGATGTGATGGAAGGATGGATCATCCTGCAAGAGGACGGAGGGATTGATTGCATCGACTTAGAAGGAAAGATCACGTCAAGCATTCAAAATAAAGAGAAAATCCGCTGTTTTAGCTACCATGCACGATCGAGGACGATAGTAACGGGTCATGGTGGTGGGGTCGTGCGAGAACGGGTACTTGATGAAAAATTGCGAATCAAACCGGTGCACGCGGAATTTACAGCACATGAATTTAGCATTACGGGTATTTCTCACGTTGGAACCAGCAACCTGATTACTGGAGACCTCGGGGGATTGTTGAAGGCTTGGAAACTAGATGGTTCATTTTCACTCAAAACTTCCTTGAAAGGTCCCGAGAACATCTCCAAGTCTCCAGAAATAATTGCGAGAGCCAAGAACCGAGTTTCTGCTATCAAGGATATGCTCTCCAGGGGAAAACTTGAAGCTGCCAAGAGCGTCTTGCTTAAATTGAAAGAAGATAACGTGCAGGAATTAACAAATCAAGTGGAAACATTGGAGAATCAACTCGCTGATTTGATAAACCAAGAATCCAAGGAAAAGGAAACGAGGAATATAATAAGAAAATTCCTCCAAGATGCTGCAAGGGAGCGCGGTGAAGTTCTTGTTCCTGAAATAGCTTCTCAAACGGGAGTTCCCATCAATAAAGTTAAGCAACTATTGAAAATAATGAGCTCCGAAACTGAATGGGAATACGTGGAGGAACATGAGTGTCTATTCCTTTTTTCCAGGCGGCAAGAGATAACGAAAAAGAAGCAAATAGAAAAAGCAGGAACTCATCCCCGCCAGGAATATAAGGAGAGGCATCGTCGAGAGAGGGGTAGCCAGCGTCACCATGTGAAAACAAGTTCAACGACACCATCCCATCGCCGACAAGCACCAGCACGGGATCGAGGTGTATCTTCTAACTCCATGCTAGTACCCCCTGGCTTCAAGCTTAAACAACACCAAGTCGAAACACTTGACAGGCTGGTATCCAAGATAGAAAATAACATGAAGGCTATCATTTTGGAGAAGAAGAACGGGGGTGAACATCTTGTTGAGTTGACCGAGCTCTCATCATTCTTAAACACGTTCAAGGGAGATATTGCCGTATTGGTAACTGATGGGATCGTCTCGCCCCGGTTGATTGATCTAGTGTCTCGCAAGAAGGGATCACTGGTGGTTGGTCGACGGATTCATCCAAAGCTCTTGGAAGATAGACCAAAAATCCCCTGCATGGAAGCAGCAGCATTGAAAGCACGTGATTTACCGATTCATGGCGAAATGCATGGAAAGAAGGTGAACGAAAGGCAACATCCAACGGATATCAAGCAAGCTATTCTAGCTGGCTTGGATAATGAACAGTGGAAGCAGGAAACGGAGTTGATGAAAACATTGGGATTATCAGACCCGTTAGACGAGAAAATGGCAAGAATCAGGATCAAGCAGTTGCTTTCATCTGACGAGATCGAGACCGAAACCTTCAAGGGAATGGTATATTATAGAAAGCGATGAATGATAGCACAGGAATCAAGAGGCATGGCACACCGTGAAGCAAAAGGGACAAGTAGATCCAAAGGAAAAATGGAATGATGTGGTCGAGGAGCATCGTTTGCTCATGTCAACCGCTGCTGTTGGGTTTGGCTGCAGCGGGGCAGGTTGGATTTACTTGCACACCACGGGATCTAGTATCTTGACCAGTACGACTGTTAGCCCGTCGTTTTTCCTATTTCCACCTATATTATTATCGATAATCACGCTTGCTGCCATGATACTTGCGATCTTGTTCTGCGCGTTAAAACCTATTATCAGGATACGACGCCATTACCTGCCAATGCTTTCCTTGCAGTTTTCTATCGCAGTGGTTACTGGAGCGTTCCTGGTTCACGCGGTAACATACTTGACTTCCAACAAGGAAAAGGTAATCGAACTATCCACCGCCAATAGTGCATCACTGGTTCATGTAACATTGGAAGGAATCTCCACGATTCTCTCCATATTATTGCTTCTTGCAAGTAATGAGCATAGGGAGAAGACGCTCGTGAAATATAACGTGGCAAAATTTTCGTTGGAAGGTATGGGTTTCATGGAAATACTCAAGCGAGGCTTCTATTATCTCTTGAAGCATTTCTGGCAAATACTGCTTGTTTTCATCCTTTTCATCTTTCTTGGCAGATTATTCAGCCTTCTCGTGCTCTCTCCTTGGGAAAAAAGTATATACTTGGAAGAACAGGCACTGATTGCATGGTTCTTGGATAATAATTTCGCGGTGGGTTCAACTCTTCCTGCCGATATTGCCCAACGCGTGAATTCCTTCTACTGGATGCAACAGGTATATCTCATAATCAATAATGCCGTGAATTCGACTTTTTATTACATCGCGCTTGGAGTAAGTGTTTACATGGTCATTAAATCTTACAGGGGAGCATTCGTGACCATTGGCAGGTCGTTTTCACGGGTGAAAAAGAACTTCCTACACTTGATTATCGTTTCAATCATCTTTTCATTTCTCTATAATCTCGGAATCAGGGCGCTCATCATACCAGGTATCATCGTGTACGTGATATGCATCATGGTATTTCCCAACGTCACGGTCATTGGAAAATACAAGATCCTTGAAAATTTCGGGCGATCAAAAGATCTCCTAAAGAAAAACATCATGCGCACTGGTATCTTTTCCGTGGTCATCATCCTGTTGAAATTACTCGTGCAAACACCTGTCGGTTCACTTTCAGACCGGATTTTGGAAGGTTTTGGAAGTACCGCGGTATTGGAAGATTGGGTCACGAACCCGCTGGCAAATGCCGGGTCATACGTGATATTTGAATTCCTTGATAGCGTGATTCGTGCACCAATTGGTACAATAGAGACGGTGTTCGTTGCCATCATGTTCATCGATCTTCGAGCTAGAACTCGGGATAGGATAGAGCTATTATCTGCATCTTCAAGCAAGAGTGCAAGAAACGATGCGAGAAAACAACGACCCATGGATCAACGGATAAAGAAGGCTACCCGGTGCAGAAGTTGCGGTATATTTGTCCCTCCGGGAACTTGGAGATGTCCCAATTGCAAGGAAGCAATTTGAACTACTTTAGAAGTTCTTGAAATCTACTTTCAAGGCGCCACCACTCTCTTTTATCTTCCTTTCAATATCCTCGATGGAAATCTCTGAATCGGCTGAATTTAAATCTGCAACAATGGTCCATTCCGCCTGCAATCCCTTGCTTACAATATGAGCTTCACCAAGAAGCAGGTTAATGCCGAGATCACTAATAGCGGTGGCAACCCGTGCCAATGCTCCGCTTTGATCTTTCATAAGTATATTGATTTTAATAGGTTTCGTGTCCTTACCCAAGAAGGGAGTAAGGGTGATGCTATTTCGTGTTTCATCCACATGCATGAGCAAATTGGTGCCCGGATTGAGTTTTAATAACTTTCGCGCGGAACCGGGTATCACGATCCGTCCCCTGTTGTCAATCTTCACGATTTCAGATATGGTCATCCGATCACCTCTAATTCATGTACATACTCAAGTAATGAGGTAATAAGTTTTCGTGGCCCTTCCGCTATACTCATCACGGGATGCCATCATCAAGGATCTCGTGCTGCCTGTGCGTGTTGAAACACCACGCGTACACGATCCCAACGATTCCACCAAAGAAATGAGACCAGCTATTCACATTTTGACCAATTGAAACAAGCACGAAGAAACCCAAGAATATGAAACTTAAAGGGAGTGAACTTTTGTCATGGGTGAAATTCGAGACGAGAACACCAAAGATGGCGCCACTTGCACCAAGCGACAAGGCAAATCGAGGTAGCAAGAACAAGCTAGCAAAGTTACCAACCATGCCAGAGAGTAGATATAGAGCTAGCAGGTGAAATTTTCCAAGGTGTGCTTCAGCTTGAAATCCGAAGATAATTAGGAAAGCCAGATTCGATAGCAAGTGATAGATATCTGCATGGACCACCATGGCGGTAAATAACCTGTAAATCTCCCCGTGAAAAACCTCATTGTTATCCTGCCTCATAATACCTAATAGCGAAGGTTCTAACCATGTAGCAAGGAATAACAGGGAATTCATGATGGCGAGCATGAATGTCACTGGTTTAATACTGTCCCCTGGGTCAATCATCAAGATTCACATTGACGTGCGATTCACGTGCTTCATTCTTCTAAGATTTGGATCACTAGCCAGTGATTTCAATGTTGAAATAATATATTCCTTATCTTCTGGTAAATTTCCCTCCACACGGGTGTAATTCGAAACGTGATCATTCAAGATCTTTGAGGTGACACAAGAATCAAGTTGCTTGATGATTTCTAATTCCTCCTCGATGATTTCTAATGGCGAGAGTGCTTCGAACCGCCCCGCCTTCCAATCTTCATGTAGTCGTGAACCCGGGATGAAGTTTATGCTCCTGAACCGGATATAATCTGGATTCATGTCGCTGAGCACCTTGGCTGTTTCGGGCGCGTGATCCGGGAATATATTACCTCCAAGACCTAGTATAACGTACACGGATAATTGAATACCATGATCTTTGATTTTTCGAGATGCGCGAACCATGCCTTTCGGGGTGGTGCCTTTTTCCATGAATCTTAGTACATCACCAGATCCCGATTCCAATCCCATGTACACGATATTCAATCCCACTTCCTTGATTCGACCCAATTCTTGGCTCGATTTCTGGAGGATATCATGGTTCTTGGCATAACAACTGATACGTTCAACTTTCGGAAATAATTTCTTAATGTATTCAATCACCTTGCAAATTAAGTCAGTTGGAGCGTGTAGCGCGTTCCCCCCTGCCAGGAAAACGGTCCTAACATCGGGACCGTGAGCGCGAAATCCTGCATCCAAGTCCTGCTTTATGCGAGACCAAGGCCTGACTCGGAAATCTTGCACGCCGGCATATATCCCGCAGAATCGACATCCCGTGCCAGTTTGTTGCGTCCATGAGCAACCTTCAGTAACCCCGATGAGAAGAGAAAACGCTTCGCAGGGCGGGCGTATCAAGATTACATCTCGCATCATCGCTCTTCCTTCCTGTACCGTGAAAATATGTTCATGAATAAACACTTGTCTGGAGCCATTTCCATGCTCTTCACGTCTATTTTATCATCACGTTCAAAGTGAACGGGGGCTTCACGGATGAGAACGAAGGGTGTTTGCTCGTTCGCTTCACCCATGAGCAACTCGGCGGCGCTCGTCAGGTCATCTGCCACCGCAATCTGGGTAATGACCAAGGGCCGGCCGAAAAGATCAACTTGGCCCCGCTTGTCCTCCACTGGCACGAATCCCGATACTGCAAGTGCTCCACCCAGCACGCCTTTTTTAAGGGGTTGCACCCTTGAATCAGCCAAGATTGCGCCAATTGGTTCAACTGCAGCCTTCTTGGAAAGTTCCTCCCTAAATTGCCTGATGGACCCCCACAAATCATCTGGAAGCAAGCTCACCAGTGTTCCACCACCCGAATTCGAGGCATCGACTCCTGCATTGGCAAGTAATAAACCATGGCTTCGTGCTAGAATCACGTGATCCACGCCTCCCAGGATCTCGTCGGATTCTGCAATGATGATTTGAACGAGACGGGGGTCCATATTGAATTTTTTCGCTATTTCCTTGGCTTCATCGCATGGATCGGTGATGCTTTTCAAGTCGACAACGCGTCCTTGCGCTGTTGCCATTACCGTCTCAGCGATAACGACGATATCACCCGGTAACAGGGATTCCCCCGCTTTTTCAAGGGATTCAAGAAATACCTGGACGAGATCATTCCCTGGTTGAATGACGGGAGTTTTAATTGCTCTAATGAACATGTATATCAAGACCGTCTTGTCGTGGGACTTACGTTCCTTTCCAATTCATGCCCGCCCTTATTGCTGAAGCAACCCTGACGGTATCCATGACGGCAGGATTCACGTCATGCGTTCGGATTACGTGAGCACCTTCAACCACTGAAACTGCCGTAGCTGCAAGACTTCCAAAGTAGCGATTATCTGGCGTTGCACCACCAAGGACGGCACCGATGAACGATTTCCTTGATAATGCCACGAGAATGGGGCATCCAAGTTGCCGCAACACGCTCAGGTTGCCTAATGCATCTAGATCGTAGGGAGGTTCCTTTTCAGGGATCCAGTGACCGATCCCGGGATCCGTGATCACGCGCGCGTCCTTGTCGAGTAATGAGAGGCTTGATTTCAAGTCTGCAATTATCTCGTCCAAACCTAGTGAGTCCCCCGGGACATAGTGACTTGCCATGATGATGGCTGGAACCTCGTTTTCGTTGATCCATCCTGCCATCTCTGGATCTTGACGCAACCCGCTCACGTCGTTTAGCACGAATCGATCCTCAAGTTCATGGTCACGGAACATATCTAGTGCTTCCCTGGCAACCGCCACGTATTGCGTGTCGATCGAAACCAAAACCTCTTCAACTGCAATCATGGGCAACAAGACATCAAGTGCTTGCGTTACCCTTATCGTTTCTTCATCGATGGTGATCGATGGAGACCACGGTGCCGTGCTTCTACCCCCGAGATCCAGCAGGGAAGCACCTTCGGAGATCATCGATGCTGCTTTACCTGCAATCGTGGATTCATTCACGATGGATCCCGTATAGAAGCTTTCCTTGCTTACATTAAGCACACCCATGACCCTCACGGGATGTCCATCGCCGATCCTTATATTCCCTATCGTTATCTCTATATCGCGTTTAATCTCCTTCACCCTTGATTTCACCATTTTTAGCCATACTTTGCTTGATCTTCCAGAATTCATGCAAGAGAGCAAATGCTTTAACCATTCGTTCGGGTTCGTGAAATACAGGTATCTTTAACTCAGTCGCTGCTTCAAGCACGCGATTGGCTCCATCTTCTTCCGCTTGTATGAGAACACCCATAATCGGTTTATCGGGATATTTTTCCTTGATGGGCTCAAGAATCATGAGATCGAATTCTATCTCGTGAAAGAACTCAAGTACAAGGAATAAACCATCGACATTCCCATCCGAGAGCAGGAGATCTGCTGCATCCTTATGTACCTTGCCCACTTCATGGCCAAGGAAACGTGGAGGAGGCCAGTAATCAACAGGATTACACCGTTTTGGTGCGGTTCCTTGGAGCACGGTGATGAGTTGTTTCCGAATGGATTTCGAGGGGACGGCAATTTTAAGGTTGTTCTTCTTGAATTCCGATAATACCACGTCGATTGCCCCAGAGCTTGGACCTATCAATGCTATCCTATTACCCGTTGGCAAAGGGCAATATGTAAATGCCTTGGCTATCTCGAACAGATCATTGTATCTCGTTACTTCTAATGCTCCAGCCCCGGACAGCTCCTTGGTACCAATCGGCCTTCCACATTTCTTATACAGTACGGGTTTCTTTCCCGCACACGCTCGAACGGTCCTGATAAGAGATTTTGAAATTCTTCTCAGGAAGAGGGAGATAATCTGAACTTGTGGATCATCCATCAAGTATCGAAGAAAATACTCATCTTCGATGGATCCCGGATATTCTTGGCCCAAATGAACCACTTTCGAAAAGGATATGCCTTGAGATGGCGCCCACCATCCGCAGGCACCAGCGAGTCCACCCGATTGTGCCATGAACCCGATCGATGCCCGATCAGCATTTTTACCCTTCCGGGCTATATGATCCCGCACGGGAATGATGGAAGTGGTAAAGCTTCCCGGGAAATTAATCAAGCCAATAAGAGACGGCCCGATGAAATTCAAGCTATACTTGCCTGCCAATTCCACGATTTGCTTCTCAATGTGGTTCCTGCTAGTTTCATCTTGGAGGGAGATATCAGCTTGGATGATAATGTTCTTAATACCTTTCTTTGCACAATTTTCCATGATGTGAATGACGTCCGAATGCAGGATGATACCGAGCTCCGGTATCTCGGGTAGATCAATGACACGGGGATAGCAGGTGATACCCAAGATTTCCTCGGCATAAGGATTCACTGGGAAAATTTTCCCCCGGTACTGGACCTCCAAGATATTCTTGAGCACGATCCCGTTGAATTTATTCATGTCCCTACTCACGCCTATCAGTGCAACGGACTTGGGATTGAAAAAAGGTCGCAGGTCTTTCGATTCACGCTGGTTCATGAGTTTCCTCCTGCACGGAGTCAATGTGTCCACTCGATATGAGTAAACCTTTATTCAAAAAGATGAGCACCCGGATGGTTTCTCGCCCTGAGCAGGTATATTTAAAAACTCTAAAAGGTTCAACCAGCTCCACCACAGGGAGATTGCTATCCATGCAAATAGAAAGCATAAATCCAGCAAATCTGGAACGGAATGGTGCCGTGGAAACGCACGATGAGGAAGAAGTAATTGAATGCTTCGTGAAAGCGAGAAAGGCCCAACAGGAATGGAAGCGCATCCAGGTCTTGGAACGCGCTTCAATCATCGCAAGGGTGAATGAATCCCTTGTAGATCAAATTGACGAGTTATCACTTCTCGTGTGCAGGGAGGTGGGAAAGCCCCCGTTGGAAGCGTTCATCTCGGAAATATATGGAGCCATCGACTCAACCTTCCATTATTACAACTCGGTCTCCGAGGTTCTTGGAGAAGAGAGAGAAATACCCTTGGGGTTTTACTCGTCATTGGATAAGCGAAGTTTCGTGTATCGAAAACCTGCAGGCGTGGTAGCAGTCATCGGCCCTTTCAATTTCCCTTTTGTCATTCCATTCCAGCAAATTGTCCAATCGCTGATTGCAGGTAACGGCGTCGTGTTCAAGCCATCATCGGAGGCTGTACTAGTTGGCGAGGCCATCTATAATATCCTTCATACCATTGAGGAACTCCCCGAAGATTTAATGCAGGTTGTGTTCGGGAGTGGTTCAAAACTCGGTCGGGTCATGGTCGATGAGGCTAACCGGGTAATTTTCACGGGGAGCACGAACACGGGAAAAGCAATCATGCGCCGTGCAGCAAACACTTTAACACCCGTGGCCCTTGAATTAGGGGGAAAATCCGCCATGGTGGTTTTACCAGATGCAAACATGGATCGGGCAGTACGAGCAGCAGCATGGGGCTGCTTCATCAATTCGGGGCAGGTTTGTGCATCAGTAAAGCGCCTTTTTTTGCACGAGTCAATCAAGGATGATTTCACCTCCCGGTTGGTAGAATTCACGAATAAGCTCGTTCAAGGATATCCCGAGGAACCTGGCACGGATATCGGCGCCATGGTTAATCAAGAACAGATGCAATTGGTCCTAGATGCCATTGAACGAGCACGGGAGCAGGGAGCAAAGGTACTTTCGGGTGGCAGGCGCAATCCCGACCTCGAGGGCTATTTCATAGAACCAACCTTGCTTGGAGAGTGCACCAATTCCATGGATTGCGTCCAGCAAGAAATTTTCGGGCCGGTCTTGGTAATCCTGTCCTTTTCTTCCGAAGCGGAAGCAATCAAGATGGTAAATGACAACCCGTATGGACTTACATCAAGCATTTGGACTGAAAACATCGATCGTGGCAAGCAATTCGCCCGGGAGATCGACACGGGCACCATGATGGTCAACGAGTGTGTGTATTCTTTCGCCCTTGCTATGACACCATGGGGCGGCCCAAAAGCATCGGGTATAGGCAGGACGCACGGGGAATACGGATTCTTGGAAGTGACGGAACCCTTCCACCTGAACGTGGATCGATACAAGGAAATGGACCCGTGGTGGATGCCATACGACAAGGATTTCAGGGAGATAATGGATAATTTCAAGCACATCGCCAAATCGCTCGTCGTGAAACAATGAAATGATCCCTACCAGTGCCAAGATGGATGGAAGCAATCTTCCATCTCTTGAAGGCATGTTTTTCTCCCCGAATGTTTTTATGCGTTGATTTTCCATTTTATCTTGGAACCCAGGTTCTAGTAAAAATACCCGCATCGTGGAGCTCATGGTGGTTCAAGGAAACAAGGCGCATGCTCACAAGAAATGGCTACAACGCAACATCAGGCAAGATGAGGAGTTAATCGAGAAATACACCGATTGGTTAACAACCTTGCGTGAGGAAAAAGATGCCATCGAGCAATTCTTGGATGTATTATCCCATTTCACCCTTGGTAGTGATGGTAGATTCATGGTAGGAAAGCAAGAATTCAAGCTTGCCATGATTGATGAAGCCTTGAAAAAGATCAGGGCTTACCTGGAACATCTAGATTGGCACCTTCAGGTACTGGTGCTTCAAACCATCATGGCGGGGGATGGTATTGAATTGCTCGAGAAGCTTGGCTTCACCGTGGAATTCGACGCGCCAAGCTAAAATAGGAGGAGGCAACAAGTACACACATGATACCAAAAGTGCGCTTGGAGAATTTGGAACTCTCTCGCTTGATCTGTGGCACGAATCCCTTCCTTGGGATTTCACATTTCACGCAAAGCCGTGACATGTTCTTGAAGGAGTATTTCACCGTGGAGCGGATTGCAGAGATCATGGGTTACGTGATGGAGGAGTTTGGCGTGAACTGCTGCCTCTCATCCCCGCGGGATGAAATTGCCAAGGCCATCGATCTCGTGGAGAAGGATATTGGAGAGCAATACACGTGGTTATGCACTCCGAGCTCAAGGAATACTGCCAAGGATCTACCAGGTGATATTTTCAAGCAAATAGAGTGGTGCGCCGAGCATGGAGTACGCGTGTGTATGCCACACAGGAGTTATACTGATGCCTTCATGAACCCTTCGAAAGGTATCATCGAGGGCTTGCCCAAGATAATTGAAAAAATCCGGGACAGTGACATGATTCCTGGCTTAAGCACGCATTACCACCACGCCATCAAGATATGCGAACGGCAGGATTACGATATCCCGGTCATCATCCAACCGTTGAACGTGCTTGGATTTCAATCCGATATTGAAGTAAACACTCTCGCCAATCTCGTGCGCGGGACACGGATTCAAATCATTAACATTAAGCCACTTGCAGCAGGTCGCGTGCTTCCCCAGGTGGGATTATCTTTTTGCTTTAATTCCATTAAAGAGAATGATCTTGTTGCCTGCGGGTTCGATAACATCATGAATGCAGACTATGATTGCCAGCTCGTCGAAAAACTCTTAAAGTAAAAATAATAGGGAGGTGAGGGAAAAAACCTCACATCTCCCCTGCTTCCTTCTTTTCCTTGATTATCTGCGCATCCAACTTTCGCCTAACGATGATGAGCTCGTTTGCTTCAGCTAGAGCCTTATCAGTGTTCTCGAACTTGAACTTATTTTTCCACGGGGACCGCTTGTGGACAGCCTTCGAGATGCGATACATGAGCATGGTAATTCCCTTCGAAGGCCCGCTAATTAGCGCCGCTTTCCGGAAGTCTTCAAGCGTATCATCATCCCATCCACCGAATAACGCGTAGAGGGGAGCAAAAATACCAGCGGGGAATAGCAGTAGCGAGAGCAATATGATGATAACCCCGGGAAGCAGCGCGAGGTATTCCCCGATGCCGGTACCCGCGAAGAGGACCAATGCACCTTCGTACAAGGGCGGGTAGATCACGTATATCAGGATAAGAAGGAACCCGCAAAATATTGCCGTGGAAATCACGGTCGCCACCACTCCCTGGCCGAGCCAATCGCGTATTTTACCTTTAATGGGAATGATTCGCTTATCAATATAAACCCATCCAATGATGAGAAATACCACGCGGGGGGGTATGGGCGCGATGATGAATGTATAGATATTCACGGGGAATGCTACCACCAAGAGCACCAGCACGCCAAAATTTATGAGGGATTCCAAGATTGCAAATCCCTGCCGTTCCAAGATATGGCTACCTTTCATAGCTTGAAACTCGATCTGGCCATCGCGCTGCTTTTCTCCAAGTTTCTTGCCCACCTTCGGTATGATGGAAAATGGCATGGAATTAAATGCTGCCAACAACGGATCGATGGTCAAGGGGGCGATGAGCGGTAACGCCAATATCCAATCTGAACCAAGAATGCTGATGGCACTGTGAAGCAATGGTGGCAGCGCAATCACTATTTGTGGCAAGAAGAAGAAACTAATAAACATCTGCCACTTGAGAGCGTTTTTCATGTAATGGTAGCACAGGTATAGCTTCTCGTTATTATATGCTTCCGAAACGCTAATGCCCGTCCATGATGCCATGGGTCCAGCGATATTTGCCAAGTTGGCTATCCCCTTGGCTAAGCCCAGCAGTCCTATCCAGGTCGAGTAGGATGGCAGCAAGAAAATCATGATGTTCAACCTGAAAAACTCGAACGCCAATCCGAAGAGTGGACCGATGAGTGTTTTCATGCCAAATGCGAAGCTTTCCTTGACGACACCTTTCACGAACGTGGGACGGAACGCGTCTCTTGCCCGGAAGCCTGTTGCCTTCATCGCGTCAGAGAAAAACTTGGCACCAAGTAGCAAGGATAAAAAGTCGTCGAGATATTGTCCCAAGATGTATCCAATGGAAGCACCCATCACGAATCCAATACTCGGGTAATTATCGAGCCAGAAACCCAACAAGAGCGTGAATGCCACCGTGGTAAGGTTTTGCAAGAAGGTGTCTTGCAAGAAACTGATGAGTTGTATCTTGCCGAATTGCTGGAAGGATTTCAAGACGTTGGTAAAC
>WJJB01000418.1 GCA_014729935.1 Candidatus Bathyarchaeota archaeon
CCTCGAACGACAGCAGTTACGATATATGGGCGAACCGGCTCCACGGCAGCTTGCACGTGTATCTCGTATCCAGAGTCCTTCAAGGGATACTGTTGTAGTCCAAGTTCCATCTCGTAATAACCCTTAAGTGCTCTAGAGATGCCTTCTGGTGATGAGAAATCTGGGCGGTTCGGATTATATTCAACCTTGATGGTATCCTCATTCACGTCATCAAGATCGAGTCCGATCCATTGGAGATCTAGCTCCAAGTCTTTCACGGTGCATTCCCTTCCAAGGAGCCGTTGCAATCTATCTAAAGATAATTCAATCGCTGGCATGTGCTTTCACCCTTATAATTTCGGATACGGGGCCCTCCTAAGCCACGATAGCGGGTTCTTGTATAAATCCCTGATATCCTTCCGTTTCAACCTGAGCATGGCAATTCGTTCCAAGCCCTGCCCCCACGCTAATACTCTCGTGGGTTCCTTGATTCCCCACGGTTCGCATACTTCTGGTCGAAAAATACCTGAGCCACCGATTTCCATCCATGTTTCCAACTCTTCAGAATACACCGAGATCTCCATGCTCGGTTCCGTGTATGGGAAGAATCCAGGCCGGGTGATTATTCTATTAAATCCCATTTTCTTGTAAAACTCGACAAGCGTTCCCCTGAGATCCCCTAAATTAACATTATCACCGATGATGATTCCCTCTACTTGCATGAACTCAGCCAAATGACTCCTATCTACTTTCTCATTCCGGTAGACCCGATCAACCGAGAAGACTTTCAACGGGAGTGGCACGCCCTGCTGGATGGCTTTTCCAAGCTGGCGAACAGTGGTAGCGGTGGTATGCGTTCGGAGAACGGTCTGTTGTGCCACCCTCTTGTCCCAAGTATATCCCCATCCCGTTGAACCTGTTTTGCCCCCATTCTCGTGAACTTCAGAAACTCTCTTCACGTATTTTTTACCGGGGAGGCGTGCAGAACCGGGTTTTTCTAAATAGAACGTGTCATGCATTTCCCTTGCGGGATGATCCTGGGGTTGGAAAAGGGCGTCGAAGTTGAAAAAAGCACTCTCCACGATGGGACCCCGAATTTCCATGAATCCCATTGAATAGAAAATCTCCCTTACCTTGTTTATGATCTCAACCAATGGATTGATCCGGCCAGGTGCTATCGCCGGTCCAGGTTTTTCCACGTCATAAGCCTTGAATGAAACATTCCTCCACTCACCTGTCTTGATATGCTCCCGGGTGAGCCGAGTTACCTCCTTAACGCTGGATATGTCTTTTTCCTTGATTGCCTTTCCCTCTCCAGTAAGCATCAGGAGACGTCTGGTATATTTCTTCTCAGTAATGAGGGTTCGTTTCTTGAGCACCTCGATGTGCTCTTGAAGATTTCCAGGGATTTCTTCTCTATTAATGACTCCCGAGTCATTAATCATTTCAAGGAGGGCTTGTTCTTCCTTTTCCTCGAATTCTTGCTTGAGCACGACAATCGTGGGTATACCATCAATATTGGTTTGACTGACCCACATCGCCTTTCTCAGGTGATTCAGGGATATAAAAAACATCCTATCTTTGATATTCAATTCCTTTTCCGCTTTAGCCCTTAACTCATTCAAGGATACTTGCCTCAATTCATTTTGCACGATGAACTTGAACAGCCTGGATTCAGGAAGAAGGTTCTTTGCATAGTCTTGACCCTCTTCAGTGAGCTGGTATTCAATTATCTCTTCCTCTGTGAAATCTCCTAGGCCGTGTTCTTTCAATTCGTTCACGCCCGCCATGACCATGATGTAATCCATTTCAAGTTTGGTTGCAAGCGTTCTCGCGGGAATCTCGTCGTTAGCTTGCATCGCCTGCAAGATCGTGATGGTATCGGGCGTTAAGGATATCGTCATTGGTTTCAAATCCAGTATCTTGATCTTTACTATGTGAAGTAATGCATCAATTTTTAAAGATTATGGTTCCAAGTTCGTTTTAAGCACCCTAATCTCCATTATCGTTGAAAATAGTGAGGATGATAGGTGCAAAATGAAAAGAATTCCTGATCAATCCAATTCAAGAGTTTTTTTACCTGGGCATCCATCATGGAGCCAGGGCTAGATAAACAAGTAGTCATTTTTCCAAGGACCGTAACAGGTCCGAGTTTGCCATGATGGTTCCATTGATGGATTCCCCTTCAGGTGGTGAAGAAGATGATAAAGATAAAGGAGAATCAAAAAATAAATTTTTCTCCCAGAACCTTTTTGAGAACAATGGCAAGTTTTTTTGCTTCCAACACGTGTACCTTCTCGAGGTCCAATTACATGGCAGAATCAAGTCAAGATGGCCTGAAAATCGGTTTTGCAGGAAAGGGAGGCGTTGGAAAAACCCTTCTTGCTTCAACGATTGCGAGATTAGCCGCAAGGAAGGAAATATTCGAAAACGTTCTAGCCATTGATAATGATCCTTCATTGAACCTTGGCATGTCCCTCGGTCTTGAGGATGATGAGATCGGGCCCCCCATATCAGAAATGAGTGATCTTATAAAAGAACGCACGGGTGCGACACCTGGATCCGGCTTGGCATTCAAGCTTAATCCATACGTGGAGGATATTCCCGATGAATACACCGTGAATGCACCGGATGGTGTTAGATTGTTGGTCCTTGGCACCATTCAAGATCCAGGGTCTGGTTGCCTGTGTTCGGCAAATGCGCTTGTTCGCGAACTTTTATATCACTTAATCGTGCAGCGGAACGAACTGGTGATTTTGGATTTCGAGGCGGGCGTGGAATCAAGCCTTGGGAGAGCAACCTCCAAGGGATTGGATGTCCTGTTCATCATCGTAGAACCTGGGCAAAAATCAATTAAGGTGGGTCAACACATGGCAGAGCTTGCAACCAAACTTGGAATAAAGAACGTTTTCTCGATTCTAAATAAGATGATGGATGAAGAACAGCAAACCATCCTTGAAGAACCACTTGAGAGAGCAGGAGCACCTGTATTTGGCACGGTTCCATATTCAAGAGCCATTTTAGAAGCAGACTTGAAAGGAATTCCCGTGCTGGATTCATCACCTGAAGATGCAGCCGTGAAGTCCATGAATGCAATTCTTGAAAAAATCCTCAAAGAATTTTATCCGTCTTGCGAGAGAAAACCCGCCCCTTTAGTTTAGGGTGTGGTAGTTCAAACTTGAGGCATCACTTTTTTACGATTAAGATATTCCTGACTCTCCATCCTGTTTGGTTATTTTCGAAAAATTGTGAAAAGGTAAGATTTAGAAATGAAAAAAGTCGTCGGATAGGAGCCTTGCGTAGAAAAGATGATTATACCACGTTTCGAACGGACTTTATCTTGTCTTCACCGATCATCTCTTTCAGGCTCTTTTCGACAAGATTTTTCAGGGTTGCCTGTGCGTGCATGCATCCAGCGCAATGGCCCTTCAATTTTACTTCAACTATACCGTCATTATATCCTTTTAGTTCGATATCTCCGCCATCTACACGAAGTGCTTGCCTTACTTTATCAAGTGCAGTTTCGATTTGCTGTTCGATTCCGGTTGCCATTTCATTCACCCTTGGGTGGGACATGTATAATTTCGATAAATTACGAGGAAAAAATCGCCGGCCATAAATGAACGTTTAGATTATGAATATCTTGTAGCTTTAGCAATGTCCCTTTAAATCATAAGGGATCCGTGGTGTGGTATAGAGGTTAAATTCATGAGCCTGTTGGTGGCGATAGAAGGAATCGATGGAACGGGTAAGTCCACTCAAGTGCAAATGTTGGTGAACCGCCTTGAGAAAGAAATCAGCGAATGGGGATTACCCGGGGTGTTTTCCATCGCGGAACCCACAGATTCCATCTATGGAAAAAAAATTAGAGAAGCAATGATGGAAGGAGGGCAAAGGCTTCCATTTCATGAGGAACTTGAGCTTTTCCTTGCAGATCGAAGGATAAACGTGGAGAAGAACATCAAGCCACGATTGGAAAAAGGATTTGTTGTCGTCTTGGACCGCTACTACTTTTCCACTGCAGCCTACCAAGGCACGAGAGGTTTC
This sequence comes from Candidatus Bathyarchaeota archaeon, assembly GCA_014729935.1. Classification (GTDB taxonomy): domain Archaea; phylum Asgardarchaeota; class Lokiarchaeia; order Sigyniarchaeales; family Sigyniarchaeaceae; genus WJJB01. The sequence continues at coordinate 4,027 of WJJB01000418.1, forward strand.
ATGGATTACAAGACCATCTTGAACATGAATGAAGTGTTTGCCCCCAAGCCAAACATGGTTTTTTTCATTC
>WJJB01000419.1 GCA_014729935.1 Candidatus Bathyarchaeota archaeon
CCTGAGGTACTGGTACTGATACATGGGCGGTTTTCCTTTTTAATTCATCCTTTCTTGCGGGTGAAAACCAGCCATTTAACTAGCGGTATCATGTGAAGCCCGATCGTTCATGCCCCCGCATTTCTGCTCGACAATGACAATATTGCATGTTCGTTGATTGCATTGGTGTTAAACTGCTAGGTTCCAGCATTCCCCGGATGGGATGATTGGGACACCTGGAGCCGTGCTAGTGTCTCAAGGATGGTGTCTTCTCCAATGAGTGCCCTTACTGGACGGGGATGCTTGTCGTTGAAGGACGCCATCACGCTGGGGTCTTCAATAATATTACTTGATTCATCGATATTGCCTGCGGGGTCGAGTATAACATTGATATCGAGGTTAAAATGCTTGGCAATGAACCTGCACGTGGCATCTCGCTTGGATGGGCCGAGATCATGGCGCTCGCCGGTGATATGCACGTTTTCCACCATATTACTTGCCCCGGTCAATCGATAGGCCTCTTGAATGAACGGGAACTCGACCTGGGGAACGTATCTCGTCCAATCCGTGCTGATGGATAATATAAGCTGAGGTTTCGGTGCGAAAGCTGCTGCAATTTCGGCGTTATTCGTGCCCGGTGTTGTCATATCATGGATGGGCTTTCCACTCTCGCAAGTGCACCCTCCATAAAACCTGCTGGATACCATCACCAGTGGTGCTGAGAGCGTGATTCGTTCATCAATTGCTGCTAGAAGGAAGGATTGGGTTCCCCCTCCGGAAGCCCCCGTGATCGCCACGTGGTCCGGATCCGAATTCCCAAGATTAATGGTGAAATCAACCGCCCGGATGGAGTTCCATATTTGCAAAGTGAGCGCGTTTGGAATTTTATGGGACAATTGCGTTGAATCACCATAACCAATCATGTCGTACGTGAAGACTCTTGCTCCCAAGCGGGCAAGAGTGGCACATATTTGCTGGTTGTCCTGCCTGAATCTGCCGTGCTTGAAATGTCCATGGGGCTTCAACACGACGGGGATTTTCCCCATTTCATTATCCGTGAATGGCTCGTAGAGATTACCCGTGACAAAGAAACCTGGGATACTCTCGAAATACACGTTCGAAACGCTATATTGCGAGTGGTAGCGTACTCCGTGGAACACTGGATTGAGCAACGTGCGTTTAGGAAGTGGATGGAGTCCTGCACCAGTCAAGATCCCCCGTTTCAAGTCCGCAACGCGTGTCCTCCATGCCTCTAGCGAACGGGTAAATCGTGATAACTTCTTTAAATTGCTATTCCCCTTTCCCTTGAATCGCATCCTGATGAGAAACATCCCGAGCTTATCTTTCAACCTTGTCATGCAAGAGATGCCGTGGAACCCGTGGAAGGAAAATCTTTCGATTCGTTAAATCCGAATGTTTTTAGTTAGTGCGATCAATATCCCGCGTGGTGGCAATGGTGGTTTTCATCGCTCCTGGCGTGATAATCGGCGGTCTATCGATAGCACTCGCATCGACATTCTTTCTAAACTTGGGTCCAGCCATCCAAAAAACCGCCTTTCAAGACATGAGCGGTCTCGATGCAAGAAACCTGAAGGAATCAATGAGCATCATGTTCTCAAGCAAGAAATGGATACTCGGATTCATCCTGTTGCTCCTCGGGGCTTTCTTGTATAGCATTGCCGTGGATATGATGGGTATCGTGGTGGTGCAACCACTGCTGAATTTTGGGATAACAGGCCTCGTGATCATTGCAAGGAGAACTTTAAACGAGAATCTTGATGCCCAAGGAAAGTTTGGCATCGTGTTAGTGGTGATCATGCCAGTCTTTATCACCTTGGGGGGCGCATCGGAGCCTGAGCTCCTTACCGGTGACATGGTAGTGCCTCTTCTCATTTATACATTGATCTTCCTGGGGGGTGCCGGTGCGTGCCTAATCGTTACGAGGCGATTCCCGCTAGCATGGGCAATCATCGTGGGGATAGTCCTTGGTGTCGCTGCGCAATACGTGCAATGGTTCATGAATGAGCTCTTCGCAGTTGGAAATGTTTTCAATGGATTCATCAATGGAATCATCCCATTTCTCGTCATGGCTTCCTTGAACTTGCTGGCTGCCCTCTATCTAACCCAGATCGGGCTTCAAGAAAACCAAGCTTCACGGTTTGTTCCGATTCGTAACACGGTGAATTTAATGGTAACGATCATCGGCGGAATTTTCCTGTTCAACCAGCACCTATTGCATCCCATCTTTTACTTCACCGGTTTAGCTATCGGTATCGTGTCCATATTCTTGCTTGGAAAATTCAACGCGGGGATCACTACCGATCAAGAAGATGATCAATCCGTTCAACAGGCATACTTGCCAACACCTTCTCCATCATCTGTTGAAAAGAGCCACGAAAGTACCATTTGAACTACTGCACCCAACTAACTGAAGGACGTAGCTTTCTGGCGGAAAATGAATGGATATGCTACACGGAAAGGAAATTCAAGGTTTTGCGTTTTTTTCCTCGAAGATGGTTTGCAATTCAGGCGAGAACTGGTTTAACACACGTCAAAATTTCACGCATTTCATGCAAATCTTGTATCGCAAGACCAGGTACCATGCTACCACGCTTGCAAAGATCATCACCATTAAAATCCACATTCCCTCTAACAGGAGTTGGATGGAAACAGAAAATCAGGTTTGCGCCCACCATGAATTGTATCTTCTTGCTGGTCGAAATCGGTTCCGGGTTGTAGGAAGCGGTTTTCCTGAAACCATATTTGATGGAGAAATGCAATATCTTCGTGCTACCTTCCACATAGAAGAAGATGATGTATCCCAACCAACCCACGAGGGCTGCTAGATTCCACGGAAAATTCGCCTGCAAGATCCCTGTCAAAGCTGCAATCACGATCATAGCAAATGGGGTGGCCAATTGCACCGGTACGCTTGTTCAAGTGGCAATTCAGGTATTCACCGCCCCCATATTCCTCGCACTCGCACTCATCAGCCTTCCACATGCAGATATCGTGCGGATTGCTCGATTGACTCTCCTGATCATTCTTCGTGTGGATTTGATCAATCTCATTTAAAATCCTTGAGGTTACAAGGGATCCCATACAGGGAAATCCCCCATCCCCGCTTGAAAGGATAAAAAAAGGTGAGAACTACTTGGAATCATGAAGAAAAAAAGTGCAAGAACGGTTCAAGATAATATGAGATTCCTCTTGCACCTGGTGCAAGTGATGACCTGTCCCTTGTACTTCTCGTGATATTCCTTGTGTATACTCATCTTCTGGCCGCAATGCGGGCATTGCTTCAGGTAGATCAAGCGTTCCTTGCAATCGGGACAGCTGTACCATTTCTGAAAGTCCGGCTCGTGGATGTCAAAATGCTTGTTACAGTTGGTACAATAAAACTGACGGGACGATGGAAGGTTTTTTTCTCCAGGCGTGGTATCCTGCTTTCCTTGCATCTCGCCATCGATATCCAATTTCGCACCGCACATCCAGCAATTTTCACCGTTCTTTTCAAGCGATCTGGCACATCGTAGGCAGTAAAACGTTCCGCAGCTCGGGCAGAGATAATTAGCACCGGCAATGGGTCCCTTATGCACGACGCAAATCTTCCTTTCTTCGAATTTCACCACTTCATTTTCAGTCTTGCGTAGCTCTTCAAGCTCTGCTGCAGTCATGGGTGCTTGTGCCTTGCCCGATTCACCCTTACCGATCAAGACTTTTTTAGAGCCTGGTGTAGCCTTGCCGGCTATGGCACCCGGCTTGGCAGGTCCCCCTGGTCGAGATACATCGGGATGTCGCTTCTTGGTTGTATCCAAGGATTCCTTGGCTTTTGCCTTCCTTTTCTTCCTAGCAGCCACCGAACCACCAATTGCACCCACGGCTCCAATAGCGATACCGGCGATAATGATGTAGAGGCTATATTCTTCCCAAAATGTTCCGGAGCGACCAGCATCAATGGTAAGCAATTGGGGGGATGTCCAGTTACTGGAGAAACTACCGTGCTCGGCTCGCACTCTCCAGTAAAACTCCCCATTTCCGATGCTTGATAGATCCTTGTTGAAGCTCGTTATCCCGGTAACTTCGGGAATGTTGGCTTGTTCAAGGGCGATTTCGGAGAAATCGGGACTCAGGGAAAGTTGCCACCGGTATACCGTTGGTACCCCCGCTTCAAGGCTATCCCAGCTGAAAAACACGACCTCCTTGTGCTCAACGGCACCATAAGACGGGGAGAGAAGGGATATCTGTGGCATACCATAGAACGGGCGCACCTCCGGGCCCTGAAGCATAGCCGTCTGGTTACTCGATAAATACCCCGTGGCATTCACCTGCCACGAGTAATTCCCGAGGGATGGCATGGTGCTCTCGTAATAGTAGATCTTCCCGTCCTCCGTGTCATGATCGGTCGGTACAGCCTCGATCATGGGTGCGGTTAAGCCGCCAATGGTGATATCCATGGAATTGGGCAAGGTATTATCGGGGTCGACGAGCATAATTTGGAACATGAAGACCGTGCCCGTATTCCCGATTGCAGGCGTCAAGACTGGGCTTTGGAAAGAGGGAGGATGGAAATCGTTTACCACCCGGGGTCCACCTTGCATTACAGTGCTGTTGGTGAATAGACCATCACTACAGGATATGGTAAACGTGCGATACCCGAAGGTTAGGAAGGTGGTGGTGAAATTGTATAGCACCCCATCAGTGAAATCCATGTCCCCTGGATCAACCGGGGTCATCACGTGCGTGGAACCATTCACGGTGATGTTGATGTAGGCAGGAGCTTGGTTTTCCTGCTCCATGTAATTCACCGTGAAGTTATAAAGAGTCTCGTTTGTACCGATTGATGGCGTGACGGTTGGATTCAGGAGCTGTGGCGCATAATCGTTTTCCAGCACGATTGGCCCTCCAATCACCCCGGTTGAAGCCGTGTACAACCCGTCACTGCAGTTGATCGTGAAGCCATGATTTCCGGTTGAGGACAGGCTACCACTATACGAATATTGCTTTCCATCCGTGGTATCGACATCTGAGGATGCAGTTTCCACCATCGGAAACACTTGCACTCCATCAATGATGATAAGGATGGACGAAGGCAGGTTTCCATCGCCATCCGTATAAACCACCGTGTAATTAAATACTTGATTGATGAACCCACTAATGGGATTCACCACGGGTGCGCTAAGTGTTGGCGGGTTTCTGCTATCGATCACCTCGGGTCCTTGAGCCGTGATCGAATGAACGACATAATTCCCATCCGAGCAGCTCGTGTTAAACTCGTACATGCCAAATGCACTCAATATTGTCGAGTACGCAAATATCTTTCCATCAGTCGTGTCGACATCGCCGGCGTCCTGCTCGGTCATTGCGTGGATGCTGCCGTTGATGGTAATGTTGATGGACGTGGGCATATCACCATCGGGATCAGAGTAATTCACGCTGAATGTGAATAGATCAAGATCATTGCCCATGCTTGGTGTGACGGTGAGATTCTCCAACTGGGGCTCCTTGTTCCCGATCACAGTTGGCCCCAAGAGAACTTGGGTCGAATTCACGCGAGCGCCATCGCTACAATTCATGAAATACTCGTACGTGCCTTGTAATATCAACGTAGTCTCAAGGTGGTAACTCTTTCCATTGGTTGGATCAAGGTCACCCGGATCCGATGCAACCATGTTCAATGTCGTACCATTCACCGTGAGGTTTATTGCCACGGGTAGGTTGCCATCATCATCGGAATACGTGACGGTGAAGGTGAAGGTGGTCTCGTTATTTCCCAAGGTGGGAGAAACTCCTGGGTTGGTGAGCTCCGGTGCGAAATCATTTTGAATAACGCTTGGCCCTGGATACGTGATCGTGAAGTCGGTGAAAGCGCCATCAGAGGTGCTCATATTATACAGGTAACCCCCCGGGAGCAATGTGGTGGTGAAATAATACTCCTTTCCATCGGTCACGTCCACGTCACCGACTTGTGCCTC
>WJJB01000420.1 GCA_014729935.1 Candidatus Bathyarchaeota archaeon
CCATTGAACCCTTTATCCATATCTTTTTCCCCCTCAGGTATAACTGTACTGCGGGACCGGCAAAGGAACCTCGTGAATACCTGGTGAACCTCTTGTGGATCCATGGAATCTTTGATAGGTCCTCGTCACCATCCGATATTATCCGTTTTAAGAAATTTACCAATTCTATCAATCCTTTCATTAAGAATACAACTTGGGACTTGATGTTGCGAGCTGGAATAACGTTGCATGACCTAAAAAACCGCTTGATCCAGCATGATGGCTCAAATGGTTCTCAAGAAATCCATCAAGGTTTTCTGTTCACGCAACTCTTTCAACACACGGGATGCTCTTACCCAATTATCCAAGGGGATATCAATTCCTTGTTCCAAGGCGGAAAGCATTTCATCTAAACTGCTAAACACACGTGGTTTCCTGATCATGGCATCACGAACGGTTTGCCTGATGACCCATACTCCAAGGGGCATCAAGTATTTCTCGTTAACCTCCCTGATGACGATAACTGTTGCTTGCCTACGAATATCCATCAGATGCTCGGCAATTCCCAACCTGGCTGCATAATATGCACCCGTGACGTTTGACGCATATTTTTTCCTTCCAGATGCGAGCTCATGGTCCTGCACGATGATGTATTCTTGGTTCACGGTATCCAAGGTACGCCATATACTTCTTGCATCCCAGCATTCCATCATTTCAAACATCCAAGCACGCGGAACGAGTAATATATGAAACTTGTTTCCGAGATATTCGGAATGATGCAAGCGATATTCTCCTAATTCCTGGTACTGCTTCAACCGGGAAATTAACCATTTTGATATGGTATCATCGACGGCAGTGATGGACCATCTCGTGGGAACAAGCCTTCTCGAGTCCTTCCTGCCAAGTAACCCGGCAGAAAAGATGCGATGAATTTCGGTCACTGGGATTTGCTCTCGTTCATAGAGGTACCGGTAAACTGCTTGCGCAGCGGGGAGATCGGTATCCGATACTACTGAATCGACTGTTTTATTTACGTGTGGATTTTCGGTTATGATCAACTTTTCAAGCCTTCCCACCGGTCCCGCGGGTGGAGCATGATCATTCACCTGGATGCGCATCTTGAAAGCATCCACCTTCACCTCGGTTCCAACTGGATCCTGTGCCATTGCAATGAGCTTCCCCTTCTCAAGGATTTTATCCTCCTCATGCTTGCTCACGTGTGATACATGGGTGGTTCGTAGCAAGGAGCTTCTAAATGTTACCACGCTTTCTAAGTCCTTCCAATTTGCTGGTGGTGTTCCTGGTTTAAGCCAAGATTCTGGAGAATCCAAGGAGCGGGCTTCAATGGGAATATCAAGTGAATGAGGAATCATGGGGCCAATTCGCACTTTTGGATATCCTTGATGACCAACGAAAAACGACGGGGGAGATAATGACGCAAGCTCAGTTGATAATTTCAAATTTTGTAAGACTTGCGAGTATTTCATGCTTCTCATTATGGAATGCTTCATGAGGATGGGGCATGGATTCTTGCCACACAGGTGACGAGCGCCCTTGCATCGTATGCATAACCCTTCCGGGACTTGAGGCCTTACCATCACGATCATGTTCGTGTTGAACCATTTTATCTTTTTTGCTCCTATCGTCGCCGGTTTCTCGCCCACTATTCCGCAAGGTTCATGAAAAATGAAAAATGAAACATGGCCTGTATCGGGAGCGTGATAATTTTCTCGGGCACCCGTTCCGAGTATTCCCGTTAATATTCTGGTGAACATCATCGGATGAAATAACCGGTTCATGTTCAATCCTCTTGGAAAAAAAGGATTGTTGAATTTTTGAAGCTCTTTCGGGAATGCAGAATACGAAATGCTCGAGATTACATGTTCTGCACGTTCTCACCATGATTCATTCCCTTGTCGCAAGGTATTTTAATTTTGATTGACCTAGAGGAACTAACCAACCATCCTTGGTGAGACCAAATTTCAGAATTCACGGATTTTCTCGGGGTTGCTAGGAAAGGATCTGTTGAGGAGAAGATAGAATCGTTGATGGAAACCATTGAAGTCTTGAGCACCATAATTGGAGATAAACTTCCAACCATCATCAACAAGCAAATTCAAGATTTACAACAGCAGATTAACCAAATAAACCAGCGTCTAAGCTCAATGGGATCTGGAGGCAATGGGGCTCCTGCACCTCCAGGCATATCGAGCGGAGCACCAAAACCACCGGGAATGGTAAGTGGGGCGCCACCACCACCAGGTATGGCAAGTGGGGCGCCACCCCCAGGATCACCGCCCGGATCACCGCCACCCCCAGGATCGCCTCCGCCTCCACCAGGAGGGGGGCCAAAAGGAGCTGCGGGGCCTGCTTCTCTCAAAAGCAGCATCATGGGGGAGCTAAAATCACTGCTCGCGAAGAGAAGGGCAAACACGGGTTAATTCCTTTTTTTTCCCGTTGCTTATTTTTCCACTACGTTACGAGGTTGTCTACCGTACCCTCATATTTACCAGATATTACGGCTGCACAAATACCGCTAATCTAGCTTCACCTTGCAAGCAAGAAAATCAAGGTGATTCTCATGGATCTCAAAACCACCTTCACCAATATCCTCAAATCGAGCATGTATAAGATAGCAGGTATCAATCAAATGGTTCTTATTGAGAAAACTTCCGGAAATGTCATATCTTCCTTTTCGAAGTTTAGCAGGGCCGATAATCTCGCCCAAGTGGCAGAATTCTCGTTAACATTGGACAAGTTATCCCAGCTAAATAAGAGGAATCTTGAGGTCAACACGATAGAATTTGATACGGGAGAAAAGCTTTTTACCATCAATGGCGGCAAAAACCTCATTTTATCTGCCGTGAGTGACAAGAACACGCAAATTGGCATCAGTCGCATGTACCTCAAGAAATTGGCTAAGAACTTGGATGGCAAGTATCCACTGGTTAAATCAAAACTTGAACGGTTTTCAAGAAACCGGGATCTTGCAAATATTTTTGGTGAGCTCATCCAGAAGGACTCTTGATTGCTGGATGGCCCTTCCCTCCTATTTTTTACTCACTAGAGGAACTTTACACCTTTTTGCCTTGATTTCTGCCAAGATACCAGCAATGAAGGATGCACCTTGCTTCAACCTTTTTAAGGAAGGGCTCGAATGTAAAGCATAGATTTCCCTCGGTCCGTTCCATGAGGTCCATGAAGCACCAAGGATGGGGGAAAAATTCGATTAAAACAGGTGATAAACGATTCCCATCGATTCGCATCAAGACATGTTCAAGTTAGGAGACGAGGAAAAGTCTATTGGAAAATTATTCAAGAAAATCGCATCCCATGAGAATAAAATGGACTCAATTCGGATGAAACTAGCCTCCGAGATTGATGACATGATAACCACGAAAAGTGAGGGCATGAGGAAACTCAAGGAGGTCGCGAAAATGATCGAGGATCTCCAACGCACGAGTGGCACTTCAAGCGTAGACAAATCCAAGCTCGATTCTAAGGATATTGAAACGTACAACAAGTGGGCTGGCCTGTTCGAGAAGGATATCAAGCAGCTTACTGATTTATCATCTTCCATCAAGACACTATCCTACCAAGTCGAGACCACCGTGAATAAGCTGGAAGCGTTCGGTGAAGGATTTGAAAACTTGGGTAGAGCGAGGAATCAATTAACTAAGGCGGATAAAACATTATTCGAAAAGAAGGATAAGCTCATGAAGCCAGAGAAGATAGGGAAAATGGAAACCGAGAAGGAAGATGCCATCAGGGAATTCGATCAGGCAAAGACGGATATTATCCGCAGGAAAGATGAATACCTGAAGGAAGCAGCCATCTTCAATGAAAAATTGAATGAAGTTGCCGAAAAAATGAAAGTCTAATCTTTTCACTCATTTTATTGATTGAAATGCCGTCAGGACACGAGTTTCTCGAACATACCGCAGATGTTCAAGTTCACGTGTGGGGTCATTCCATGGAAGCTCTCTTCAAGGAAACCGGGATGGTTCTCATGAGCATAATTGTAGAAAGCGGGGAGGTGCGATTGGAGAAACAAATAGACATAACGGTTGAAGCGGAAGATTGGGAGTCTCTCATATTTGATTGGTTGACGGAATTCCTCTATTATTTTGATACCGAGTTATTCGTGGTGGGAGATATCGATATTCACGAGTTGGAAGACAGGGAGGGGGGAGAGGAAGATCGCTTTATCATCAAGAGTAGTTTAAAGGGAGAAAGATATGATAAAGAGAGGCACGTGCCAGGAACCGAGGTGAAGGCAATTACGTATTCATACATGAAGATATGGCAAAAGGAAAACCAGTTCCACATGAAGATAGTGTTTGATATTTAAAAATACAGATATCGTCGTACATCATTTAGAGCTTGTTGAACTTCACGAATCCCAAATCCTTGAACTTGGCAATCATTACCTCAACTTTTTCCACCGGTATGCCAGCCTGTTCGGCAATATCTTCGGCTGTATTTTTCCCGTTCAAGTATTCGGAGAATTCAAATTCATCTTCAGTAATGGCACCCATCGTGACAATTTGCTTCGGTAATTTCTTCTTCAGGAACGGGGCAAGCAATTCTTTTTCGGCGATTTTCCCGTTCTCGGTAAGCTTATCAACTTTCTTGTCGAATCCTTTGAACACTTTCAAGTTGCCGTTCCAAGTGGGCACGATGTCCTTGAAATTATTGAAAAATTCAGTAAGCACGCTGGTCAAGGCCTTGTGAGCAATGCTCTCGTCGTCCCTCCGACCAAGCGCACCAGCTACTAGAATTCCCTCATGATAGAGAAGCAGAATATTGTAATCACCCATGTCAAGGTTTTTCATCTTGCCCTTTCCACCAGTAACCTCGCTCGAAAAATCCTTCAAGGCAGTCAGGAAGCCTGCTATGAGATCCTCGTTAAATTCTAAATCCCCGTACTTTCTAAATACGATGCAATTGCCGGTGCCTTGGTGGATGATGTAAACAGCTTCCATGATTATCCAATCCTAATTCAAGTGAGTGATAAAGGGGATAGTGATTCCATTGCGTTTGTTATATTCCTATTAGCAAGTATTGGTCTAAAAAGTTATAGGTAAAATATTCATTACGAATGCTTCGTCCCCATCACCCAAGAATCATTAATCCTTCCAATGAAAGAAGGATCACGGGTTTCTCGAACACCATCTCATGGCATCATGATAATCAATCCCCGTGATTTCATGCCACGGATTCTTCCTTTCATATGAGAGATAACAACTTCTTGGCTTGGGGTATGGTGGTTCAATTCCCAATGGATGTAGAGAAAAAGAGACTTGACCTTGATGCAGGTGAATGCATGCAATGTTGAATCACGACAGAAACCTGCAGGCGTTCGTTACCAAGCCTACTTCTTAAGCAAAAGATTCAATAACCAAAAAGCGTTGATACTTGTATTCTATTCCACTAAAGCCACGTGAGGAAAAATTGAAAGATCCCATAAAGATTCAGGATAACATTTACGAGTTACCAAGAGGTAAGAAAATATTACGTGTGGGTGGCGAGGTCCAGACTTTCGAAATGGAAGTTCCAGTCAGGATTTATGCCAATGATGAACTCATCAAGAAAATAAAACAAGACAAAACAATAGACCAGCTCACGAACATCGCCACATTGCCTGGCATCAAGAAATATGCCATAGGTCTCTCGGATTCTCATCAAGGATATGGTTTTAATATTGGTGGGGTTGCTGCGACAGAAAGGGAGGAAGGAGCGATATCACCTGGTGGGGTTGGTTATGACATCAATTGCGGTGTCAGGCTGCTGAAAACCGATTTAGGAACCAAGGAAGTGGTTCCACAAATCAAGATCTTGCTGGAGAGGCTGTTCCAGAATGTGCCCTCAGGTGTTGGATCATCGGGGAAAATTGGTAATATAACCCCGCAATCCATGGATGAGCTCTTGGAAGTTGGCGTGAATTGGGCCATAGAGAATGGATACGGTTTCGATGAAGATAACCTCTATTGCGAGGAAAATGGACGCTTGGATGCTGATCCAGATAATGTAAGTTCCAAGGCAAAGGGCAGGGGAAAAAGCCAGATTGGTTCCTTGGGATCCGGCAATCATTTCTTGGAAATCCAGAAGGTTGCTGAAATCTTCGATGAGGACGCGGCAAAGGTCATGGGTATCAACCAAGTTGATCAAGTAACCGTGATGATTCACACTGGATCACGGGGATTTGGACATCAAGTATGCACTGATTACTTGCGAAAGATGGAACGAGCCGTTAGAAAATACAACATCCAGCTTCCAGATAGAGAGCTCGTGTATGTAAAAGGAAAAACACCAGAAGCAAAGGAATATTTATCAGCAATGGGTTGTGCCGCAAATTTCGCGTGGTGCAACAGGCAAATGATAATGCATTGGGTGCGCCAATCCTTCAGTAATGTCTTCAAACAACCTGTCGAGGAAATGAACATGAACCTGATTTACGATGTGTGCCATAACATTCTCAAGCAGGAAGAGCATGAAATTGATGGAAAGAAAATGATGCTCAATGTTCACAGGAAAGGTGCAACGAGAGCCTTCCCCCCGGGACATCCCAAGATCCCCAAGAAATACAAGGAAATTGGGCAGCCCGTGCTGATCCCAGGTTCCATGGGTACTGCCTCTTACCTGTGCGTGGGACAACCGAAAGCAATGGAGCTCACGTTTGGGTCAACGGCACACGGAGCCGGTCGTCACATGTCCAGAAGGGCGGCAACAAGAAATTATTGGGGTAAAAAAGTCCAAGAAACCTTGGAAAAGCAAGGAATTTACGTTAAAGCACAAAGGGATAAAATTATTGCAGAGGAAGCCCCCGGAGCCTATAAACCCATCGATCAAGTCGTCCAAGTGAGCCATGATTTGGGGATTATCAAGAAAGTCGTGAAATTACTCCCTATAGGAGTCACGAAAGGATGAGCCCTTCATCTTTCCTTGTACCTGAATTTCCATTTTGAAAGGTTATTGTATAAATCTTCAATCAAGGAATGCATCCCTTGGTCATCTTTATGCAATAGGATTGCCTTGGTGAGGTATTTGCTCAATCTCTTCCGTTCAATATCTTCCTCGCTTTCCTCTCCATTTTCCTGTTCTACTTGCCTCTTTGACTTGTCGATGTGGACAAACACGGGTTTCCCGTCATGGCTCTTGAATATCACGTCAAGTACTCCCGGATCCTTTTTGAACTCGTGTTTCCCGATTCTATCCATAGAAATACCGAAGGCCTTGTCAAGGCTCGTTTTCGTCGTGAGCTCCATTATCATCGCATGAACTGACATGTCGGACCGGGTTTTTTTACCGAGCTGTGCCACGTTGAAGGTTACAATCTTATCTGAAGAGATGGTGAGCAACCCCGATTTCTTTCCCACGGAGACGATCTTCTCGCAACTTGAGGGGGGATACAATTTCAACTCATATGCCATGAAAAAAACCAATTCTTGGAATGCCATTTGCTCCTTTCCAAGAC
>WJJB01000421.1 GCA_014729935.1 Candidatus Bathyarchaeota archaeon
GGCAAACGAGATCACGTTAAATGTCGTGCATTGATCTCCTGGGGGGTCAGGAATCCTAAACATGCGGGATTCATCTCGCACCTAAACCAAATGGACGTGTGTTCTTTCGAAAAAATGATAAATGCACCCATGTCAATGATCACGTGTATCTTCCACCGACGTTGGCAGGAATTATGAAGGGCTGGGTGGGAGCATCACACAAGCACGACCACGAGGATTCCGCGCGACCCGCTCGTGATGGAAGTGGTTGCCACATGGTGAATGGAGGCGGATTGAACCCGCCGGTCAAAACACTGCACCTCGTGACATCTCGGTGAAACCACGGCTTCAGGTCGTGGTAGTTCATGGATTCAACAGACAAACCACGTGAAAAATGACATGGCAGATGAAAAAGGTGGAAAGCAGATGGCTGCCTTCTTGATCAAGAAAGGAGATTACCTCTCGGGATTGGCGGTTACTCACGCGCAGTCTGCAGAGCACGAAAAAGCAAAGAAATTATACCTGCAAGCCGCGAGTTGGTACAAGAAGGCAGGTGCTGAAGAAAAAAAGAAGGGGGCAATCTCGCTAGCAAGGGAACAAGCCTCCTTGGAGCAGGAAGCGGACAAGTGACCTTCTTCTCACCATGGGTCTTTCTTGATGTTTTCTTTCATTTCCAAGCACCTTATTCTTGCGTGGATGAAATATTCAGCCCCGCATCCACATGGAGCCACGACAGTCATTCAGCGGGGATACATTTAGCTTGATGGCAAGATCCCATGTTTTTCCTGCGCAACATGGATGAACCAGTCGGTGGCGCGCTGGAGCCTAGAATGGAAGCTCGAAAGGAATGCGCCTTGAATGAAAGCTCACATGGTTGTTTGGTGGCATTGCATGGATGCGATCTTCAACGGATTTGGAAAATCCAAGATATATTTTTATCTTTTCGATGCATGACTGCAATAACCTGAATTCCTATTGAGATTATACATAACTTCCACACGAGGTTTTCCACCACATGAAAATACGACCTAGAAAGCGATTACAGCTAAACACTTATAGGGTTACATCCATCATCGGGTTACTCACGCCCGTGATGTTCCTTGGTTCAATCTTTGGTTATGCGGGATACTTGTTTCAAGAGATTCCCTCATTTGGCACGGATGAAAGCTTGAAACCTGACCCCTCACAATTCATTGATGTCAATTACACCAGACTTGCTGAAATGGCTGAATTCTACGACGAGCGGTTCGAAGCGTGGCACATCCCAATCAATTTTTGCGTGGGTGCAAAATTCACCGATCAAAACTATAACGTGTGTAGTAGTTATGCTTTTTCTGATAATGGTGCTCTCTGGACCGGTTCCGCCATGGCGGGATACGTCGGTAAATATCTTGCAGGGATCAAGGAAGGAAACGCTATATTGAAAGAAGATGCCCTGCGTGTTATAGAGAAGTTAGTCCAAGGCATGTCGATGATGCTTGCAGTGCCGAATGGCGGGCTTGGCCCCCAGTACGGGGCAACTGTTGCGCGGGCGTTTGCCTCCCCGGAACACCGGGCAACCATACCGGGATGCCAATATCTCTTCAACATGAATCATTTCAAATATTTCAACGGCACGGGGCCATACTCGGATTGGCGCTGGAGCGATTTCACCAGTAACGACGAATATGGCGGATTTTACATGGGACTCGGCCTTGCATACAAGTTCATCAATGGGACCTCCCCCTTGGAGGAATCAATCCGATCAACCCTTGCCGTCATGATTGACCAAGTCTGCGCGGGAATGCTTCGTTCCAATTTTCTTGGGATAACAGGTCACGGTGGACCATCTGGGGTTGACCAGAAAATGCTGGGGTTTCAAGGAGCAACATGGACACTCCTTGTCCTGAAAATGGGTGCTCTTGCGCATCCTGAAAAATACAGCAGGCTGTATTACCACTTTGTTGCCGAGGAATTGCATGCATATTTCAACCGGGAATCGGGTCCCCAGGAGATTCTTTCCAATTACTTTGCTTATAATTTCGGCATGGACGTGGTCTTCGCCTTGTTAATGCTAGAAGAGGATCCCACTCTCTTGAACTTGTACTTGGAAAATTTTCATGAAACAATTTGGTCAAACGTGCGATATCACCGTAATCCGTACTTTAATTCGATGTATCTTGCCGCTAACAGGTTTGAACCAGGTGATTCCTTGGATTACGAGTTAGATGTTGAAGACCAGCTCATGGAATTCGATATTAACCATTTTCCCGATGTTTATCAAGGTGTTGAACCCGTTCCCGGTAATTACGAGCTCGTGAATTTATCACGGTGGGAGAATTTTTTCCAGAATAGTGCAATTGGAGTGATGATCAGCCCACTATTCCTGGAATTCTCCTTGGACAAGGACGTGTACAACAAGCCACTCACCGTGAAAATGAGAAAAACATCAATTTTCATGTGGGATGGGAATCCATTCCATCCATCTTCAAACAAGATCGATCTCCTGAAGGAGGAACCTGGCGTGTCGTTCACCGCACCTTACTGGATCTCGCGTGGGTTCTGCGGATTTATCGAGACGACAGGGGGAAGAACCTGATGGATGAGAGCAAAGCGTTCCTGGTGAAACGCCTGTTGCATCTTGGCGTGGGTTCCGTGTTTGTGGTGGCTTCGGTTTGGTTGATCATTTCGGGATTCATCATAGAGGGTTTTGCGATTGAATACCAGATCGAAGGGGACACATTTTCGTTTAATTTTACCATCGTGTTGGACGTGGTTTTGCTCGTGGTGGGCTTGGTGAATCTTTCCATGGCCTTGCGGCTTGCGAAATTACCCCGGAACACGATCGTTAATTTTCCGCTCACCCGGCTGCTTGCGGGAACCTTCTTGGTCCTTCTCTCGCTTACAAGTGCATGGTATTTTGGCGTATCCACGGGACATGGCAATCCACTCGGCACGTGGCTTTTTCTTGGTGGTTTGAGCCTTTTTTTCCCCACTGCCTTGGTACCCATGATCGTTGGCTTCACCTTGTGCGTGTATTGCATGTTTTGCTTCTCCAAGATACACTTCGAGAGAATATCCAGTGATCCCGACTTGCTTACTATTGTCGATATCAGGACCCCAAGGGGAAAGGTGGCAGAGATTAAGGTGGATGAGATTGAATCGATCTCCCTGACCAATGCGAGCACTGGTCCAAAGTACCTGTGGATCTTGGTTTTCATCATCCCGATTGTTTACCTGTACATTGATGGATTCTCATTTCTATTGAATCCATCATCGTTCGGGAACGCCTTCGGAACTGGCATCGCGTACGTCATCAGCGCATCGGTACAACTCGGGTGTCTCTTGCTCTTGCTCCTCGATTCCCACCACATTTTAAAAATACTGGCGGGTGATAGGATTTATGAGCAACAATTCACGCCGGCAAACATCAAGTCTTGGAGGCGTGCCAACATCGGTTTCATGCTCCAACCACGATCCAGCCGTGATGAAGGCTCCATCAAGAAACAAACCAGCTCCACGCTCCCTGAACCCCCGGTAACGCGCCAACCCACAGATTATAAACGGGTTACCATTGGGATCCTTTTCATTGTACTTGGAATGCTTTCAAGAATATTCCACGCGTGGGCAGGTGAGATGCTACGATTCATGCTTTTCATCGCAGGTATCATCCTAATCGTTGAGGGCATCAAGATGGATCTCAGGGGATTTGGAAGGCAGATAGATTCCACCCATGTTCCCGAGGGCATGATATATTCAATGAGAAAGGGCGTGTACAAGTCGGAGCTCATGATTCCACATACCATTGAACCAGCATCAATTCAGCAGCTTGTACAACCAAGGAAGCTCGCTCTCGTCGATCATGTGGTGATTACGGGGCTAGCGTTCTTTCTTGGATTTCAGCTATATCCCGTGATCGTGTTGCTCGGTCCAGAAACGGGGATAGGTGCATCTCTTGCTACGTGGAACATCTTGGCAATTTTTGGCATTGGTGCACTGCTCTTCTTGATTCATGTCGACCCGCGTTCGGTATTGAAATTCAAGCATGGGGACAGGAATGATCAGATTGTTCACGCAAGGAGATCTCGGAGGCAATACAATCCCATCTGGCTATTTAGGAATTTCCTTGCAAAATACAAGATCGCGTTCAATCAACACGGGAAATCAGTTATTGCCCGTATTCTTGAATATTGGGTTTCAGTCGTGCTTGGGATGGTTGCCAGTGCTATCGTTTACCTTGGGTGATGAGAATGTGCATCAATCTCCTTCTTTTCTTTTCTTGGAGGGGAAAACGTAGCCGAGATACGTCACGATGGAGGTTGCCATGATAAGAATTGGCGTGATTATATCCAAAACCGTTGAAATAGATTCAGCGAGGCTTTTCAAGCCAACTGATACCAAGATGGCTATATAAAGTACGCCAGATGAGCCGATCATGCGCAACCCGATTCTGGTAACCTGATCTCCTGCTTTTTTTGCCAGCTTGTTAGTGGCAGCCAAAAGCCAAATGGCAAGGGTGATGATGAGTACTCCCATTAATCCAAAGCCGATATTCATGATCACCTCCAATGAGGGATATGCCGGCATGAACGGGGAAACCATCAAGAATCCAGTAAGCACCACGATGATGCTGGAAAAGATCAAGTGGGTATGCTTGTGCTTCTTGAAGGAAAAACCACCGGTGAAGATATCTTGCACGAATAAAAGAAAGAAGATGAGAGACCACCCTACTAAAATGAAGATGAGATTTTCATTGGCTTGCCCGAAAATCTCGTGGAATCCCGTGAAATTACCAAACGTCTCCAATAGATTTTGGGTGATGACCAATGCATTGAATGAAGCGAGAAGAAGCGCTGAATCCTTGCCATGTTTCTTGAATCTCGAGAAAAGCCGGATGAAAACGATAGTCTCGATGGCAATGGCAATGGAAAGGAACGTTACATTGGGAATAACATTTTCAGATAGTTTCCACTTGAAACCCACATCAAATTCCAAGGCTCCCGCGCAAATGAGCAACCACGCTGGGATTGCTATTCCATATACAAGGTTAATGATCTTGAAATAGGCTCGCTTCATGGCGGGATAGGATGGTACCAACGGAATTTAACACTTTCTACGGGATTTGAAGGTGATGATCAAGCCAAGCAAGCAATTTCGCAGGAAGGAGTTGCTGTAATAACACACCAGTTGGAGCATTCAGCGTTCATCCGAAGACCCACGAGGTAACCACGTCCATTAGTTTAGTTAGGGTGGCTAGTTTACTTTTTGACTATTTCGTGATCTTGGTCAAGGGTGCCGAGATATTCCCTCAGCGTGTTTTCCTGTTCCTTGGAAAGATCGAGGAGCTCGCAGATTCCACGGGTGATATCGGTAAATGTTACATGTTCATCCTCTAATGCATCTATTGCTCGTGCTTCGTTCCTGGTACCTTTTGCCTCACCCTGGATTTGCCTCTTTGCAAGCTGGTTATTCAAATATTCCCTGCGTTTTTGCCCGAATTTCGTGAGTTTGCCATCCTTGATTGAGCCCCATCCCAAGTTGTAGACGAGGGCATCAGCGGATACCTTCTGTAATAGTGGATCATCAGATTCCAAGTTATCGATGAGTGGTTCAACCGCCTTGGGACTTTTTATCTTATTGAACGCGATGATGGCGGGAAACCGCACTTGGGTTACATCATCCTTCATGCCTTCAACAAGCGCGTCGATAACACTATCGAAATCTCCAAAGGCGGTGAGTGCCGGTATGACTGAAAGCCTGTATTCCGGGTCATCGGATGTCGCCGTGCCAACCAATGCATCAACCGCTCTCGCATCTCCTATCCGGCTTAATGCATTCGCTGCATTTTCACGGACGGTGAATTCCTTGTCCTGCAATAAGACGACGAGATTCATCACGGCTCTCTTGTCTCCAATCTGCCCCAGGGCATACGCGGTGCCTTCTCTCACCAACGGGTTCCCATCAAGGAGGAAGGGAAGAATGTGGGGTACCGCATTTTTAGAACCGAGATCTCCAAGGATCGAGATGATTTTCTGCCGGATGTCCCAATCATCGGGATTTGGCAGTTCCTCCAAGAGCGACGTGAGGATTTTCACGGTTTTCTTGTCCATCAGCTCGTGAATCTCGTCAAGTGTTTCCATTATTGTCTTTTTCTTGTTACTGGTAAGACGTTTTTCAAGTCGCTTCAAGTCCTTCTTGGAGAGCTTCTCCTTTTCCACTTTCACAGTTTCAACACCCGGAACTAACCATGGAGGTAAATGAACATGGGCATATCAATTTGACTTGTGAAGATGTTATCAGAATAATGTTGTTTCTTCGAATCCAATTCTTCCAATGCCTTCACTTGACGCGTAATCCTCGTTCAACAGGTAGAAGAAGTAAATATCCTCGATGGATAATCCAGATGTCGTGAAGGAGAGCACTTCCTTATCATCCAAGAGCTTGGTGGTTAGCTCGCTTACTTCTTTTTTCGTCTGGCATATAAACTGTATGTGGGATCCAATGCCACGCCATGGTTGCTCGTATTTGTCCCAGTAATCTTTCTTGATCAAGCGCCTCGGCATGACATCCACATCGTACCTGTAAGGAATGGTTTCGAGAATCTCGTTCACGTCGCCTAGCTTCATGACGGTCCCCCCCCGTTTCAACATCAACAGCTTGTTCGTGAGACGGTCAACGGTCGTTACATCGTGGTCGATAATGATGAAACTAATCCTATCCTTTTTTGATGCGAGGTAATTGAGGAGCTTTTCCTTCTTGATGACATCGAGGTTTGCTGTAACCTCGTCGATGAGCATAACTTCAGGATCCTTCAGCAACGCGATAGCAAATCGTAGCAGTGCCTTTTGCCCTTCGGAGAGCACCTCGGCTAGCTCATCAATCATGAAGCCAGCACCGAAATCATCGAGAAACTTGATGGCTGGTTCAATTTCCCCCCCAATGGAGTACCCGTAAAACTTCAGGATGTCCCGCAATGAGAGCTTTTTTAGGAAGCTGAGTGCCGGGGCGACGAAACTGGTTTTCTTGAGCACCTCGTCTAGTTCCCGTTTCACGTCATGGCCCGCAACCCGAACCGTCCCCTCATCAGGGAGGTAAATCCCTGCAAGAATTTTCATAAGCGTGGTTTTCCCGGAACCATTTTGCCCGATGATCGCCACGTGATCTCCCTTCTTGAGGTGCCAGCTCATCCCGTTGATGATCTTCTCGTACTTGGGCTTCAACGGACCACCCCCCACCTTGAATTGTTTCACGAGGTCTTGGACTTCAATCACGTTTTCTTGCATGTGTAATCACCATCTTCAATACGTTTCTATCGTGCCCATGAGCTTGGCTTTCTTGGTATATCCCTTGATGGAAAGGTATGCAATGAATGCTAATGCCAAGACACCAATAACTTGAGAGAGCACCACAAATTCTATAAACTGGGCTGGCGTGGTTTCCCATCCCATCCAAGTAATCTTCCCTTCAATGCCGTGGCCTTGCGGCACGCCAGTGATGAAAATATCCCTGAGCAGGACGATACCAGATGAAATCGGTATGGCCCCTAGTAATAGGGCGGTATTTCCCATGCCAAACACTGGAAAATACATGCCGGTTGCCACCTTCAATCCGTAAATGAAAACATTTGCCAACACGCCGGTTTTCTTAAACAGCAAGGAGAAGGAGGCTACCCACAGGGAGATGCAGAGCATGAAGATCATCATGGAAAAAAATACAAGCAGGATGACGGGTAACATGATCAATGTTTGCATGGTGAGCATGCCCAGCAATCCGAGAAACGGCATGACGACTGCCGTTGCCAAGCACGTGCTAATGATGAAACTTGCCAAGAATCGTCCCATGAGGATCTTGGTGACCGTTACACGATTGGTGATCAGGAGTCCGAGAGTGCCCTTTTGGGTCTCCTCTGGAAGGCAATTAACCGTGTCCTCGAAGGGCCGGGTGAACAGTGCCCACAAGTACGTGCCAAGGAAAAGAAATTTCAGGAACCCATCATCACCATAATCCTCTGGGAGTGCACCCTCGGTGGGATTCAATGTCTCTGCAATGATGGTAAATAGCGCGAGATTGATGGCAGTATACATGCTATTGAAGAGGAGCTTGAACTTGTACTTCCAATCGTTCTTCAAGTTACGCAAGGTAACTTCCCATACCATTCGCAATTCCGATCGAAACTTTCGAAGCCACATGAGTAGTCACATTTTTCCACGTGAAATCATCCCACGGGACGGGCATGCTTGCAATTAGCTGTACAAACAAACCGATTCCTTGGGTGCAATGATCTATTCTTTATATTGAATCTAATTAAGCTTAACCTAGTTAAACACCGCTCTTCAAAATGATGATTACTATGCAACTTGAACCAACGTGGAAGGTTAGCGATATACCGTTTCTCAGTGCAGATCACCCCATGGTCATGGCACACCGGGGAAATAGTTCAGGGGCTCCCGAGAATACCATGGCTGCTTTTCTTGAGGCAGCAACACTGGAAGTGGATTGCTTGGAAACCGACGTTCGCATGACAGTAGATGGGGAATTGGTATTCTTCCACGATGCAAAGGTGGATAGGACAACGGATGGTCACGGCAGGATAGCAAGGTTATCCCTGATAGAATTGCAACGATTGGATGCCGGCCACGGGTTCAAGGATGCCAGCGGAAATCATCCGTTCAGGAATCAAGGGCATCAGGTGGTGACTGTCCGGGATGCATTGATGGCACTTCCCCACATGAAATTCAACATGGATATCAAATCCCGGGACCCAAGTGCGCCGCGGCTCCTTGCCGGCTTGCTTGAAGAGCTGGATGCCACCGGGAGGGTCATGGTTGGTTCCTTCTGGCAAAAACAAATCAATCGCTTCAGGCATATCTCCGATGCACCAACCAGTGCCGGCATTTTCGACGTACTACGTTTCAGGCGGTTTGCAAGACGTCACGCACGAGGTGATGCTCTTACTGATACACCGCTAAATCAACGTGAGGTTTTCGG
This sequence comes from Candidatus Bathyarchaeota archaeon, assembly GCA_014729935.1. Taxonomy (GTDB): domain Archaea; phylum Asgardarchaeota; class Lokiarchaeia; order Sigyniarchaeales; family Sigyniarchaeaceae; genus WJJB01. The sequence continues at coordinate 8,947 of WJJB01000421.1, forward strand.
GAAGACTCTCCCGTATGCCGCCCTGCAAATTCCCGAGAGAATGGGACCCATTACCATCCTTCACGGCGAAACGTTCGTTCAATTTGCTAGAGCGGTGAATATTGCCGTGCACGTGTGGACGGTGAATGAACGGGTTAACATGGCTAGATTGCTCAATATTGGCGTGGATGGGATCTTCACAGACGTGCCACGGGTGTTGTTAGAAATTATAAATAGACCCAATTGGCATTGGTACAAGGAAGACAATGATAAATTCACTTGATGCCGCCGAGGAAGTTTTAAGGGAAGATATTGCCAAGTTTTGGGATATGGGGATGCGATGGAGGAAAGGCACTCTGAGGTTAACGACAAAGCGATTGGACTTTAAATCCTATAAAGTCAATTTCAGCCATTCATTGGGAGACCTGTTGCTTGTTAGCGTGTACAGGATCCCCCGGGTTGTGGATGTCGTGCTTCGGGATGATACAGCCTGCAAATTCAAGCTGAAAAATACCGACGAATGGGTGCAGGAGATCGATCGTGCCATGTTGTCGCATCCGGGATATCGGGAGGAGCAACTGGTATTGAAAGGAAAGGGTGATTTTTTCAAGCCACGCGGGGGTGGATGGCATGCCGGCATAC
>WJJB01000422.1 GCA_014729935.1 Candidatus Bathyarchaeota archaeon
ATGCAATGAGGATGGCAAAACCGAGGATGGTCCTGAATAGAAGTTGAACCGTTGAAAGATCTTCCAGGAGCTGGTCAACCTCGTATTTCGCGTATTGTGCTATGAAATCATAATATCCCCCATCGTCCTTTGGCTGTCCATCGTAATCCGACTGGATCTGATTGCGTATCAAGTCAATATCAGCGGTGCTATTCGTATCGATGAATATCTTCGAGAGGGGCCTGTTGGCACTGGGGGAATCGTCAAGGTCCATCCATTCTATGTAATTCTCTTTGGAGCAAAGCACCCCACCAATGAACGCTGTGAATCTAGCTTGCCTGAATTGCCAGAATCCGGGCATTCCATCGGATATCCCGACAATGGTGGCATTCACGAGTCGCACCATACTCCCGGTCGTGCTATTGTAAAAAGTCAACCGCACGTTATCGTTCACGGAGAGCTGCCCATCGCCTGCGACGCTTTTTGCTATGATGATGTTATTCGATGAATTGTCGAATAATTTATTGACTGTATCCTTGCCACCCTTTAGTCGCATGAGGCTCTCGTCCATCATCTTGGAGTAATTTTCATCGATACCAATGAGCTCGGAAGAGTACCAGTTATATCCGATGATATCCGACAGGTACACGTTATGGCGATCAGAATCAAATCCCCGAGATATATTGATATTCTGCGTTCCAGATTCCATGATGTATAATGTCGCCGCACGCAGGTCCAGGGAATCGGTGTACACCGCGGACGCCATGGATACACCGGGCAAGCCTTGAACCTGCCTAAACAGGTCCTCGTCTACTTGATTGGTCACGTCCGTGGAATACACTGCCATCTCTGAACCATATTCGAATTCGATGGTGAACGATTGCTGCACTTTCATCAATTCCAGCGAGGTGCTAATGAATAGGATGAATGCGAATGTCATGGAAAACATCAACGTGGTGCTGGTATTCCGCCGCCGGTACCGGTGCAATGAGGTCTTCACGATTGGCGTTGTTTTCTTGTTAAAGAGTCGGAAGATACCCCATACCACCTTTTCCAATCCAGGTATGAATCCAAGCGAGAGGAACGTGAGCCCGAATAGAAATGCCACTTGCACCCCGAGAAATGCAATCATTAACACGAGGATGTCTCCTGTTTGCACGATCTGAGGGATGAGGTAGAACACGAGCGCACCTGTTGAAACCCCAGCGGCTCCAGCAGCTATCAACTTGCCATGAACTCTACCTTCCTTTTTACGCTTCCACCTGGTTTTTTGATGCCTGTAGGGATTGATGGCTTCCACGATTTTGGTCGATGCACCTTTCCATGCTGGAATTGCGGTTACCACCAACGTGATACCGATTCCCGTGAGTAAGGATGTCATGATGGTGGTTGGTTGCACCACCAGTGGTATGGGGTTAGTCCACATGCCAAGCCAATTGTATATGTACGGGAGCACGACCTTGGCGAACCACGATCCGAGGAACACACCAACACCCGAACCAACGATAGCCATGATCAATCCCTGCAGGATGATGAGCTTGAATGGGAAGCTTCTCCTTGCACCCAATACCCTGAACACGCCAAATTCACGGATTCGTTCCTCGACCGACGTGGATAGGATTGAATTGATGAGAATGGCTGCAATGATGCTCGAGATAACTGAGATGAAGATGAATGCCACGCTCATGGCAACATTCATGGTTTCAGACGCTTCCAAGTCTTGTAACTTGAGTGCATTTAGAGTATATTCTTCCGAGCCAAGCTTGTCTTGGATTTTCTCGCCGATCTTTCGGACCTTGTTGATGGTCCTGGGAATATTCCTCGCATCGTAAATTTGTTGCTTGTTCTTTATCAAGATCTCGAAATAATTAACCTTGTCATCCAACGCGTAGAATTCCTGCATTGCTTCAAGATTGGTGATGATGACATCCACTTCGAGAACCAGGAATTTTTGCGCTGGCTCGACAATTGCCATGATGGTGAGTTCCAAATCATCGAAGCTCCCGTAATGAATGGTAACGTTATCCCCAACATCAACATGTAGTGTTTCTTGCACGAATGGGGTGATCACGCAAAATCCTTCGGGAACATCTTGCGTGAATCTCGTGTCGTTCCCCTGGTATTTCAGCCAACCTAATCCCGCATCATGTTCTTCCTGCACGTCGAGACCGTACAGGCTTATGGATTTATTCGGGGGATCACCAGGGAGTGGATCTTGCACATCTGCTTTCGTGGGAATTAATAGTCGTTCGTGGATAGATGCGATTTCCGTGACATCAGACAGCAATTGCGGTGCTTCGTACTGGTCCATGAATGGGTCGAGTGTTTCGAAATTCGAGGTCACGATGAAATCGGCAGCCCCCGTGTTGGTGGCTGCAGCATCCAGGTAGCTAAATGACAACGAGTCCGTGACTGCCCCGACCACTTGCATGAGGAAGATCGAGATGACGATTCCGCCAATCCCGAAGAAGGTCTTCGCTTTCTGGGTGCCAAGATCCCTGAACGCGTACTTGAAATCGTTCCAACCATCCCTGAGAACGGTCTTGAAATCCCGTTTTCCCAGGTCTTTCGTTAGAGTTGCCATGTTCATGTATCACCATCAATCAAGATATTCACTATAGTCATCTTCAGTTTCCTCTATTACCTTGTAGAGGATGGTATCATTTCTCTTGAATTCCTCGTATGCTTTTCTTTGCTTTCGCTTGTTAAGGATTGACGAGATGGCAAGGATGCCAGTAATTCCAAGGGCGATGCCAAGATACATGGCAATGTATTCAGGTCTTTCCTTCACGTTCGCCTCAAATGAGTCACTGGTGACTGATGTCTTGTTAATGAAGTAATAATCATGCACTACTCGCCCGAGATCATATTCTCCAACCCTTATTGCTTTCAATCCGTAGGTAAATGACACGCTCTGGGTGGCATTCAAGGTGACATTTGCAAGGCTGGTTTTCCCATGCACAACGTCAAATCCCGCTTGGTCGAAACCAAGGTTATCGTTTATGATCAAGCCGTGTCTTTGGTCTTGATCCAAGAATTCGCTGATGCCGATGGGAAGATCGCCAGTATTGGTAATGGTTATGGTAACCGCGATTAGATCTTTGCGAATCATGGTGAACGTGCTTGAATATGCCGTTCCTTTCAGGTCGAGGGTCATGGATAATGTATTTAGTGTTGCAGGTTGGATGGTTTTGGTGATTTCCAGCTGCATCTCGCCCACTTGCACGGGATCATCAGGCACGTGTCGCATGAGCATGTTCATCTGGTTCTCGCCGATTGAAGCTGCTGGTGCAAGATAACCCTTGTATGATGTCTTGTTCATCTCCTGTTGATCATCACCAACCCCTCCCGATAATGCAATGCTTAGATTGTTGCTACCCACATATTCGTAACTTGGACTCTCTGGAAACGATAAGTTCAAGCTATTGAAGCCCACCGGTGCATTCGTGATAGCGATCGACACATCCAGCAGGAAGGTCTGGTTGATGATCGGTATGGGCATGGATGCATTCAATTCAGTGCTTGTTTCTACCACCATTACCTTCGGTGAAGTTCCCGATGACTCGTAATCAACCGGCCCGTTGATGTAGACGGTGTTTCCTCTTGCCGAAAAGTCCGCCCTTGATCCATTTACCACGGTCTCGTTATCATATTCAACCAATACTCCAGGTATAGTGAGGCTATTGGGGAGATCGATTTGAAACTGGCGGGTGATCGTTGACCCGTTGGAAATGCTTGCAACGTTCTCTTCCAAATAATTACCATCGAGGGTGAAATCACCGGTATTGGTGACGATTCCGGGTATTGGGATGGATAGATTCACGCCAAGTGCATCCACGGTACCGCCATTGAAGATTTCAATGGTGATGGTAACGCCTGAGCCCGGGCTGAGCTTGTACCCGCTGGCACGTTGGGAGACCACCAGCGAGCTTGAATTGCGGGATCCAACTCTTATATTATTCGATGTGCATCTTTGGATGGTTTTACCAACGATATCCGTGTAGGTTACCGAATGTGTTGGAATTTGAAAATTCGTGAGATTCCGTTGAAGGTAATCCATCGCCATGTAATCGATGGACATCAACGTGCTTTCATTGTTATTCAATATAAGCCGTAGTCGTACGGTATTGTTTACACCATCCATGTAATGGGATATATCTATTGTTGCATTCGTGGTATCGTTCTCGCCATCGAAGATGGTGAAGGAATCCGTCCAAGAGAAGATCTGGTTCTCTGTTTGGTTGAAAGTGGCGTTGTCATCGGGCCGCGTCAGGTTATTCATGGGTACCCAGCTAGAAGCACTATAGTTGTAAATGTAGAAGTCTGCTATGCCATTTTCCCAAATGGAAACGTTATTGTATCCTATATAGGTGAAACCAAGCGCCTTGATATCGCCCGGTGCAACATTGCCCGTTTCATTCTGGAATTCGAAATCCAAGGTGATGTTATGCACGCCTCCCGCGTCATTGGTCGCGATATCCCACGTGTCGAAATCGATACTTCCTGCATCAGTCTGGTTGCTTACAGTAACATTCACCTGGGAACCATTTAACAATGTCGTGCTGGTAAAATTCGCAGTCTCATTTTCAAAGGGTATGTACAAGCCACTTAGTGATTCATCGGATAGATCGATGATGATTGACTCCCCGGGATCCAAGAAATTCCATGGTCGTGAAGAAGAAATGACACCAATCTCCGCCATGTCAGCGTATCCGTCTTCATTTCCACCAAATAAACTTGAATCAACTCCTTCCAAGGTAAGCCTGAGGATATCATCTTCAACGTTAGAATGGTTGATGAGGATATTTTCAATGCCATAATAGGCATCATACACATCTACCCCGGCAAGGCTTGGAATTGAAAAACCTCGAAACTCGTATGGAACACGGCCCCCGCTAATTAATCCTCCGGTGAGCTCATTAATATTTGCATAACCTTGCACGAGCTTTATTCCATAAGCAGTTTCATCTCCAAAATTAGTGATATTGAGAGAAAGGGGAATTTGCTCTTGGAATGGTTTGATGGGGCCACTAGATTGTAGTTTAGCCACCAAGTTTGGATGATTCTCGCCCACACTAATTGTATAGTCCACCAAGATGTTGGGAATGGGTGAAAGCAATCCAGAAGGAATATAGGGCAGCCCCGTGAATCCAATTAAATATAATGGTGAATCCGGGAACGATAAATCGTCCCTGAACCCTTCAGGAATGAACGCTGCGATATCACCGATGAAATCATCTACAGCTTCGGTTGAGACGTTCACGTTAGAATACAGGGAAGTGCTAGCACCTGTCTTTTCCCAATGGGTGGAAAAAGACACGTTGGCTATCACGTATTCCAATGCTTCAATGGTTGATATGATATCAACATCATCGTCGAAAAGACCCGATGCCAGGTAAATCGTGTCAAGAAACTGGTCATCGATGGTGAGATTTGGGGCATTAAACGTCCAACCTTGGACCGAGCCTGTGATCACGTTCACGCCGACAAGCGAAGTGAGAACACCCCTTGGATCCAGCTCGATGAGGGAGTTCCACACGGCATTGCTCGGCTTTAAGATATCCGTTGGTTCCAATCCAAGCGCCTTCTTCATGTCGAACTTGTAAACATCCATCGGAGTTTTGGAGAGTCCGAGATCTGCTCCCTCGTATTGTACAAAGGTGAGCGTCATCTTGTCTTCGAGTATCTCTATTTCAGAGTCGGTGAAATTTAACCCGATGAATTCCTCGATTTCAGAAGCGTTTAATTCAAGTAAATCAAGGATATCCATGAAGGCTCCAGTAATGTTAAAATCTGTTAGATCTCCACCATAAGGATCTATGGATGCTGCCCCAACGCTCAAGTGATGATTGCTTGCATAAGTCTCGCTTGAAAAGTCGGTTGGATCGAAGTACTTGAAATAACCATCATCTGGTAGTTGCGTGGTGAAAGTATCCAATGTTCTTTGCCATTCAGGCGTTACACCATAAAAGGAAAATGCCCCAGGCTCATTCATGGTTTGTTCGAATAACTCTATCTGGAGGGCTTCCTGCATGATGTTCTTGGCAGCAGCCTTCCGCGTGCTGATCTTGTTTTGGTCCGTAATGCCATATGTCAGGTATCCCATGAATCCCTTCACGGGTAACTGATATGACACGATTTCGTTAAGGGGCACGTGCACATCCATGTAATTACCCGGGTAGATGCCGTTAGACACCAACATGATGAGAGTTGCATTTTTGAAGGCAATATCGTCTAGGGGAATTTTATCCAAGATATACTTGTCCTCGGTGATTGCAGATTGACGCACGAGACAATGTTCCCCTGCAAGTTGGAATTGCAATTGCTCCGAGTAAAACTCGTATCCATTCACGATGGATGCCCGTGGGGCTTGAGATAAGTCATTAACACGATCCTGCAGTGTGTCGTTACCAGGGAACATTATTATCTCCATGAATATCGAACAGGTGAATGAAGATACAAGGAGGGAGAAAAGCATTACTCCCGTGATTCTATTTTGTTTCATTGGATTTCCAGCCTCTACATTGTCTTCCTGAATATATCTATTAATTCCATTTTCTGCACCCGCCTTACAAGCAATTTCATGCCTATCAAACAGGCAATCCCGGCGACAGCGAGCTCGATGAGTAATGTCGACCACGGCACGGAATACACCGACATGATTGGGAAGGATGAGAATGAATCCAATTGCCAGTAAAATATAGCCGTCAGGATGGTACCGACGATGGCGCCATTAATTGCTGCGGAGAACATGATGATCTCGCTTTCTAAGATAAACATGGATGCAACATTTGGCTTCTTGAGACCAAGAGTTTCTATTACCCCAACCTCGCGAGTCCGTTCGAGAATCGTTGAATATGCTGATGAAGTTAACCCGAAAAGGCTGATGATGACAGCAAAGGAGAGGATCAACAAGAATAATGCTTCCACGTAGCCGAATATCATTTGTTCGAACTGTCCTTGACTGAACGAGTTATCCAAATCCATGATGTAATCATCCTCGTAATCTTCAATGATTTTTTGTTCAAGGGAGGATGATGCCTTGGTATTCTGGTAATCTTGAGTAAGCTTCAAGAAAATCTTGGAAGTGTAGTAATTGCCGCTTGGCAATTGGAAATAATTCTTAAAATTATCTTGACTCAAGATGATGGCGGGATCACCCCCACCCCCGAATAATCCCGAGCTTTCAGATTTTTGCACTGATGGAATGCCAGAAAGCGAGTCCACCACACCGCAGATGATGAATTCTTGAACATCCCGTTCATTATTCTCCCCCCACTCGAACGTGAGGAGAATTCTATCGTAAAGGTCGAGATTAATGGTGGCGGCGATCGAGGTGGATATGATCACCGTGTTAGAACCATTAAACAGATCCATGAATGCCTTTTGCTTTTTCCCCGATGAGAAAATTATGAATTCGTTATACACTGTATCCAAGTAATTCTCATCAATACCAATGCCGTGCGTGCTTGAGGTTTTGTACTTGATCCTGTCTGACACGGTAATGCTATGGTCTGATCCCCGTATGATATCCAATTCACGTGTCGTGGCAAGCAATGCACTCGTTTTCCCCACTCCACTGTATGTCATTATCTCGGTAGCAAAATCGTAATCTGGGAGGTCCGCGCCAGATTCGGGATTGTATTTTCCACTGATGAAATTGCTGCGACTATCAATGACCAAGTCGGAGCCGTTTGAACTTCTAATTTCACCAACGATCTGTGCTGATTGGGTTCTCAGCACCGTGGAAACAAGAGTGATGAATGAAAATGATATGCTAAACATGATAACGGTGGTCACGTTCCTCCGGTTGTACCGAATCAGGGATATTCGAACGATTTCCTTAATTTTTCTTGACACAGCAGTAAACACGCGCCGGATGACGTTTTGAACAGCTGGCAGAAAACCCAAACCGACCAAGGTGGCACCAACCAAGAACGTGGATAGCAGGATCACCAGCACGGTAACAATCAAGCCGATATCCAAGGTTAAGATAATCTCGGGTACTGCATAAAGCACGAAGGATGCGATGGCGGAAATCACTGCCCCTACAATTACGAATTTCACGTTGATGCTTCCTTCCTTTACCATCCTTGTACCGGCAGATTCCTGACGGTACGGGTTGATGGCTGCAAGGATGCTCATTTTCGAAGCTTTAACTGCTGGTGCTAATCCCACGATCATTGATACGCCAACGCCGACACCTGTTGCGATCAAGATTGTTTCCACAGAAAGAACCGCGGAGGGCGTGGATATGGCAAAATCAACAAGATTTGAAATCAACTTGAGTAAACCATACTTCACGGTAACAAATCCCAACCCTAGACCAACTCCTGTTCCAATTGCGGAAAGGATCGCTGCTTGCGCTAATGTGATTCTTATTGGTAAACCTCTATGTGCGCCTAGAACCCTGAAAACTCCAAATTCCCTGATTTTCTCTTCAATCGAAGTCGACAGAATGCCATTAATCAGAACCCCGGATATGATCATTCCAAGGATAGATACGAAGAGAAGGATGATGCTCAATCCAGCGTTGATGTATTGTTCATATTCAAGGATGCCCGTCCTTGGCATGTAGAGCGAGTATAATGTATTGCTTTGCCCATAGTATTCATTGTAAAATCCAATAACATTCTGGACATCTTCGCCCACGCGGCGAATCTTGAGGATGGTTCCTTCGATATTCTTGGTGCTGTAATATCTCTCGGGTTCCTTGAAATTGATGACAAGGTATTCGCAAGATTGCTTATGTGATACGGACCAGTAATAATTATAATGCACGATGTCGATGATGATTGCTTGTCTCTGTGAGTAAGGGAACTTGAAATTATGGTTCACGATAGCCTTCACGGTATAATTGGTTTCGTTCATCCAATCTAGCACTTGTCGGTCCGCCGTCAGGTACCTTAGGTCTTGGAATGTGATACTTTCACCCTCCACTATACCGGTATCTTGTGCAACATCGATGGTGATCAGGCATTCATCTGGACTAAGGGTTCCCGAAAATACAGTACCGTTCACGTGGGTGAACGCGCCTTGATAAGCGGCTTGTTCTTTTTGGATATCAACACCAATGGAGTACACCCGGCTGGTTTTGTTATTCGCGTAATTCTTGACCTGCCGGACATATTGATTGTATGATCCCCTATCAGATCTAGGAAGGAAATCCCCAAGAATATTGTTCAGGTCGGTATCTGCCGTAATTTCCGATTCCACGCCAGCGTAATCGATGTACCCGCCCCTGAGCTCGAAATCAATCTTACCCTCTTCCTGGCTGGCATAGTCCACGTACGCGTATGCAATGGAATCGCCAAGCATGCCAACCACCGTAAGCAAGAATATCGACACGCTAATCCCGATAATTCCAAGGATGGTGCGAGTTCGCTGCTTACCCAAGTCCCGGAACGCATATGATATGTTCACGTTATGCACCTCGCGAGCCGTAATTTACAAGCATGTTGCTTGATTTACTGCTCCGCTTCCATCTCACGGATGAACACGTTGTCATCTTCAAAATACCCATTAATGATGCCCTTCTTGATCATTTTGATAAGTACATCATTCAAGGGAGTCTGCAACGAAACATTTTCCTTTTCCAATTTCTTAGCGAGCTTGTCTAAAGTGATCTTTCTATAGATTCGAGTAATATTCTCGATTTCGGTAAATGCATCTTCCAGATCTTCCTCGTCCTTTTCGTCACCCTTGAAACCTGGTCGCATTTCACCATCCTCCTCGTCGAAGGATTTCACCGTCTTTCCAGACATGCCTGCCACCTTGATCTTGTCGATGGACGGGATCTTTTTCAGTTTCTTCCCGCGTTTCTTGAATCGAGCCTTGATAAGCTTGATCTGTTCATCTAGATCCAGGTCTTGCTGGGTGTCATGCTTGATCTCTCGCTCGGAAACTACTTCGCCATTTTCGATGATCTTCTCTCTAACCAACCTGCCATCAAGGATATCCAAGTTTCTCCTTGCAAATAATGGAACTCGCTTGTCGTGAGTGGACGCGACGAAAGTTGCACCTTTATCATTGAGATCCCTGATGAGTTGCAGAACTTCCCTGCTCGTTTTGGAGTCTAAATCGCCCGTGGGTTCGTCCAAGAGAATCAAGGCGGGATTATTCGCCAAGGCACGTGCAATTGCCACCCGTTGCTGTTCACCACCGGATAATTCACTGGGTGTATGCTTCGCGCGGTCTGCCAATCCCACCATGGATAATAATGACATGGCTCTCTTTTTCTTCTGTTGGGTGCTCAACACGCCCTTGAAGTGCAAGGGGATCATGACATTCTCCAGCGCGCTCATCAGTGGAAGAAGGTTGTAAAACTGGAATACATAGCCGATGCGATCCCTGCGAAGATCAGCAAGCTCATTATCCGAAAACCGGGTGAGATCCCGATCTTCCAAGAATACTTTTCCGCGTGTTGGGTAATCCAATCCACCTAAAAGGTTCAACAGGGTGGTTTTTCCGCAACCTGATGGACCCATGATTGTCACGAACTCTTGTTTCATGATTTCAAGGTCAACACCGCGCAGGGCAGCAACGGCATTGGCACCCAGAAGGTAAGTCTTGTGCAAATTAACTGTTCGGAGGATAAGGTTCTTCTTTTTTGTCTTTGGAGACATTACTGTTGTGTTCATGGGTTGACAACTCCGTTTTTCTCGAGATTCGAGAAAGTATCAATCCTTATATTTCAGATATGGGGAGATATATTCTTCCTTCATGTGTCCGCCAAGACACTAATTACCTTCAGGATACGAAATATTCCAAAATTCCAATATTTCATCTCCTTAAGGCTCGTGCATTGCACGGTCCACGGTTTAGCTCACTCAAGTATTATCCGAATAAAAATCAATGCATTCTAGTGGAATCGAGGTTGTCGTCATGGAAGGGAGCAGGGCTCAACTTAAAAACCTTCATCAAACACGGGATAACTTCACGCTTGATTGCCTGAACCGTAAAAATACCCCTGATATTCAAAAACATTCAGGATTTTTTAAATCTACCATAATAAATATCCAAGAAGCTGATTTCCGGCTCTTCTTGGTTTCCCAGCTTCCTGCATTCTTTGAAATGAGTGTCAACATGTCGTTCAATCTCCGAACTCGTGAGGCTTCCCTTAGAAAGCAAGTTTGGAATGAGGAATGAACTGAAGCTATCCGATAGCTTTTTGGCAAGTGGTTCGTCAAAGACGGTATTGAAAAACCCATGTAATCCCTTGGAGAATACTGGAGTCATGCGACGCACGTTGTCCTTGAAGGTTGCAATGATGACCATCCCATCTTCCCTGAGTATTCCCTTGATGCCTCCAGGACGCGTGAATCGATCTGGTTCCACCGGTGCCATGATCAACACCAAGTCGATCGAATCACGCTTTAATGCCATTTTCCGGTTCAATAGATTCATCCGGGGACTCAATCCAGTCAATCTTCCCAAGCTCTCCCGTTCTTCGACACTGGTCACCAAGTAGAAATTAGGTTCATTCTCAAACATGGTTGAGACATTGTTAATGAGAATGAGTTGATTTTCCAAGGAATAACTGAAATCAACCAAGATATCCTTTCGACCTTGAAAAATGAAATCCAAGCCCCATTCCTTGAAACGGGAGACAATGGTGCTAGCGATGCGTTCGAGCATGCTTTCGGAAATCAGGTTGATGAAGAAGCTCGCTGATTCGTACACTTGATCGAAGTAATGATGTTTTCCACCCTCCGTGATCCTGAGGATTTCTCGATCTCTACCGGATTGTTTTTCCATGCGCAAGGTATCAACATATCCTTCCGTTTTGAGAGAGCGAAGGATCTTGTAGAGCTCCGAAGGATTCTTGATGTCTAATTCGTCTGAAAGCATGGTGTAAAGCTCATATCCATAGGAAGGGGCAACCTTGAGTTGCTTCAGGATTGCTAATCGCACGTCTTCCGCTTTCATGACACTCGTGCTGTAGTATAGCATGGTGCAATATATAACTGGTGATTCTATACTCGTGATTGTTATCATAATTACCCCTGCAATTATATCGGTAAAACCATAGCCGTTATCCTTATATTCATGTATTTGCTCGTACATGAAGAGGGAAAATGCGAAAAAATTTCATGGATTTTTTCCAATCTAATGCCAAAAAACCCCTCCTTATCACCGAAGGTGGTAATTATGAAGGATAATCCAAGAAAAGACCTATTGAATAACCACGATTTTGATGAAAAAGGTGTCATCAGGACCGCGGGAATTGAAAATGGTTATTACGATCCCGTGAAAGGGAAAAATACTCCCGTTGACTATGAAGATTTCTGGTCCTTCGTCGCTGATTGTTCCGAGGACGTGATTAGGGACTTGTACAAGAAGAGCTTCAAGGAAACGGAAGATGATTGAATATTCAGTCGTCCCCATTCCAAGAAAGCAAATTGGTTCATCTAGATAATATTACACCCACTCGTTTTCGTAACAAGCGTCTTCAGGAACCCCCTTACCACGGTAAGTTCCCTCTCGGTTATCACTGCTCGTTCCACGATGTTTTTGACCGCTTGGATGAAATTATTTACCCTCCACTCGTCCGTGATGGTTATATTCAGGTTCCTCAGCGTGTGATCGAACCAATCATGGAACCTTTGCCTGTCATCTCTAGCCGCAGGAACGATCTCGTTCCCAAGTCTTTTCCTATTTAAAGGAGCTCGTCTAATTGACCGTTGCAGCCACGTTTCATACAAAATTATTCCAGCAGCATGAGATAGATTCAAGATAGGATACTCATTGCCCGCGGGTATGGTGACCACCATATCGCAGAGCTTCAATTCATCATCCGTCAAGCCAGTATCCTCCCTGCCAAGAACGAGCAAAGTTCCCTCACCAACTAGTCGACTAGCCGCTATCCTGGGTGAGATTGGAACACGGAAGACCTTCTTCCTGGAAGATGCCTTTCCAGTCGTTGCCACCACTAGCTGGTAGTTTGAAATGAGGGACTGGAAAATCGATTTGGTAGGAGTACCGTCAAACACTTTTGCACGCTCGAGGATATCCCTCCCGTGCATGGCAAAGCCAAGAGCCTCGTCATCGTTAGAATATCGAGGATTTAGAAGGTATAGACGTCCAGTTTCGAAATTTTTCATTAATCTAGCGATGGAACCAACGTTTCCTGCCGTCTTGGGTTCAACGAGAAGTACGTCCATGGGTTTGCATCACCTTTGGTCCATTCACGGGAACATGACCATTCATATTCCATGAATGATAGATCGAAAATAATTTCGACACCTGCATCTAAACACGTGAGTGGCTCATGGATAATATAGTGGCAAGCAACATAGAAATGAAGAAGCGAATGCTGGAACGCAAGAAGACCCGGGCTACTTTCGGCACGCTAAAGAGGAAGGTAGTCAATCCTGGACTATGCATCGAATGTGGTAAATGCGTTGCACTTTGTGACGTGATTGACTGGGATGGCGAGAATCGAGAGCCGAGATTGGTCGGAAAATGCATTGCATGTGGATTATGCTACAATCAATGCCCCCAGAGCCCCGGTTCACCAGTTGGTGATTTCAAGGATGCTTGGATTACGAGAAGCATGGGGAATGACATAACCGGGCAGGATGGTGGGACGGTAACAGCCATAGTGCTTGCATTATTGGAATCCAACCTCATTGAGGCTGCTATACTAACAAGACAAGATCCTGGCAAGCCATGGCATCCCGAACCATTCATCGCGACGACAAGGGAAGATGTCCTTTCCGCATCCAAGACCATTTATACCCATTCACCTGTCATCCCCGTCCTAATCAAGGCAATAAGCCAAGGATACCGTAAAATAGCTGTCGTCGCCACCGCGTGCAAGATAACGGCAATTCATGACCTGCAAGATGAACAACAGGGAGTGTTCCAGGGCATTGACGATCTGGAAATCACGACCATTGGCTTGTTTTGCTCGGAATCCTTCTTGCCAGAACGCCTGCTTGCCTTCCTGGGAACAAAGGTTGATCCGGATGATATCACGAAAATGCGTATATCCAATGGAACGATGTGGGTCCACACGACCAGCGGAAAGGAGACATTTGGTCTCACTAGTTATGCAGAGGAATTCCATGGCTGTACCAAGGAAAGTTGCTTGAATTGCAACGATTTCACATCAGAACAAGCCGATATCTCGGTTGGCAATATCGGAACCGATTCGCGGCATAATACGGTTCTGGTTCGTACCAGCGCGGGCGCAAGAGCATTCGATAATGCGGTCCACATGGGCATCATAGATGCCAAACCCGCAGGAAAGGAAATATTGAAACCTGTACTCGATCTTGCTTGGGAAAAGAAGATGCGCGGTATCGATATGCGGGAAGTCGTTTCAAAGCCGGGTAGATTCATCCGGCACCCACCACGCTCGTGGAATATTGATGAATTTGAATATAGTCCGGTGATTCATCCCGAGCGTTACAAGCGGGTTCACCATGAAACAGGCTCCATTAATTCCGTCGAGGATGGTCCCAAGATAATCATCGCTGCCACGCCAAATGGAACCAAGGAGGAAATGACCACCTATAATTACTCGACTGCATATGATGTCACGAGAGAACTCCTGCAAGATTTCAAGAAACTTGATGGGGGGAAGGTATTCATCAAGCCAAATAACACGGGGTTCGTCGGCATCTTCAAGCATAATCCTGATCTCGAACCTATCTTGGAAAAAAATGGTATCACCGATGATGCCGATCATCAACCCCTGGCAACACAGCCCTCCACCTTGCAAGGGATCGTGGATGCCATGCTCGACTTGGGTGCCAAAGAAATACATGTTGGCGAAAACATGCTATGGGAGGGCGGAACACCTAGAGCATTCTATGAAACAGGATATTGCGATGTATTTTGCAATGAAAAGTACGACGGCAAGGTATTCTTCATTGATTTTTACGAGAATGATCCCCCACCAGGCGAGTTCAAGAAGCTTGCCATCAAGGAGGGAGATCATGACATTAGCAGTTATTACAAGCGCTTTTATCCCCCCGTCGCCTTGTTTGAAGAGCAGTACGCGCTTGTCTTCATAGCATCCATTGCCAAGGTGCATAATTGTTCCCATTACTCGCTTACTGCCAAGAATTTCAGCGTCTCGATGAATCCAAGGAAGAAATCGGGAAAGGTGGAGCCACGATGGCATATACACGGCGTGCCCATCGAAGTCTTCCGCAAGAAATATCTCAGGGGCTTGTTCGGTGAATCCTTCAAACGACGGTACCAATATCTCGTCCGGGAGACCTACAATCACCTGTGGAACGCATCCATCCGAGACAGGAGCGTTAAATTGAAGAAAAGCCGGATCATCCTTTCCGGCAGGCTGGCTTCACGCTTGGGAAAATCACTCCCTGCTACCTTTCATTCCAGTGGCTTGATGTCGTGGTTCAAGTCATATCGACAATGGGTCTTGAATGTTGATCCACACCATTGGGCGGGCACTTGCCAGCTTGCAATGAACTTGGGTATAGGATACCTTATCACCAGGTTCACTGGCATGTATGCGGCAATGGTGGATGCATTACGTGAACAAGGGACTGAAGTTGCCGGATTGGTGAGTGGTATTGTTGCACAAGAGGGTGACGGTCCTCTAATTTATGGAAACGTGAAGCATGGTGGTTTCACGGTTGCCGGTTTCGATGCCGCTGCCACCGAACGGGTGTGCCTTGACTTGATGTTCGGTGATGAACCTGGTGGTTTTGAAAAAGCCATCGTGAGGCATCAAGAAACCCTCATGTCCAAGTATAACGTGAGGTCTGAAAAGCTCGTGGAGGAGGCTAAATGCATGTGGAGTCTCGCGTTACTGGCGAAACTAACCGGTGGAACCATAGATACACGGGAGATGGACATGATTCTACTTGATTACACGGGAACACACTTGGTAAACCGAGTAACTCCGGAGACCTTGCACGAGCTTCGTGCCGGGCCCCCCTTTACGTTTTCAGAGGCTTTCTATTGTTCTCCCGACACATGGTTGTACCTGATTCACAAGAATGACGATATTTTTAGGATTGCGTTCCTGTACACCATCAAGTCAATAGAAATCCCTCTCATTCCCGATGTGGTTGGTTGATGAGCTATCACGCCGTAAACTACCCATCCCTAAAGGGAGGGGCTTTCCCTTGACGGGAGAGCCCGAGGTTACCAGACCAAGCCGGTAGAAACACCGGCTACGATGGATCGGTCACGACACCCCCGAATGCCGCACCAGTTCGGGGCTCTGTCGCCGGCAGTTAAAAGCCC
>WJJB01000423.1 GCA_014729935.1 Candidatus Bathyarchaeota archaeon
ATTTGAAATACCCGAACGCGCGTCCTGTTCCCCGTTGTGTGTGATCGGGATCCACGAACACTTGTTCCAATCGGAAGAAAAGGCATTCATGGACTTTACCTGATACGAAATCCTTGTTCCGGTGATGCATGTGACCCAACATCCATACCTCGGGTCGATGGTGCATTAATACCCTGCGTAAGATGGTGGAACCATTTGCCTTGCGGTTTAGATCCAGCGTGAACACAGTATTATGCGGTTGTTGGTGACTGACGATGCACAAGTACGAATCTTTCTCATGCTTTTCGATCATCTCCCTCAATCGAAGGATCTCATCATCACCTTCACCCCACAGGTAATATCCACCACCTGCCTTGTATCTTGGATTTGATTCCACTTGGCATCCCCCGATACCGATAAATACCCACCCATCGCACGCCAGCGGTTTCCGTTCGAGGAGATGGATGCCTCCTTCCTCGAATCCCTCATTCACTTCCACCTTGTAGTCCCGGTTTCCCGGCAAGGCATATATTGGCACATCGAAAGCATGATGTAATACTGAACCAAGTTTCCGTGCCATTTCACGCTGTTCACGTGGTTCCTCTTCACTTGTTCCCAAATCACCTAGAAAAAACACGTGATCTACTTGATACCGTTCATGTGCAGTCAATGCACTTGCAGCCTCGATCACCGCATCTAAGTGTTCCCACGCCCCGTGCAAGTCGGTAATTGCAAGTATTCCAACCAAGCTAACTCCCCTCGTGTGGTGTAGCATTCATGAATTGAACTTCCACGCCCTAACTAACTAACTAAGGGGGCGGGTTTTCTCTCGCAAGACGGATAAACTTGGTGCCTGAAAAATCCTTGGCAATTAGGTGTACTCTTAGAGTGAGGGGTGTTTTCCGCCTGCGTTCAGTCGAAATGCTATAGGAAAGCGAGATTGGTGCCAATGAATACTTGAAAGCCAATGATTTGAAAACCCCATGGACTTGCAGGAAACTTGGAATCCCTTTTTTCGATTTGGGTTTTATCCATTTTGAGATTGGAGGTTTCAATACATGATCCTGATTTGATAACAATTAAAAGTCGGAGATTCTGGCGGAACCAGGGCACCATCTGTGAAAGTAGAGAGGGTGGGATTCGAACCCACGGCCATTCGGTCCCAAACCGAATATCAATCCGGCATGCCGGGCAGCCAGCACCCGGCACGGTACCATGCTAGACCACCTCTCTATGGGTGTGTCACGGGTCAAGCAATGCCGGGTGGCATAAGAACCTTGCATGGCGCGCGTGGCAACCCATTCAGTCTTGGACCAGCCCATGCTCGTCGAAATAGGCACGAAACCTGGCGTGATCCTCGTCGGAGATCCATTCCCGCTTCCTACATAGGTCAACCAGCGAATCGATGCGAATGACACCAAACACGTTGATTTCTTGCCTCAGTTCCAGCGCACCCTCGAACCTATCGACAAGTCCAACGACACCGATGAAGTTCAAGTTCTTGCATCCTGTGGATGTTATCAAGTCATCCCGTGCCTTGAGCTTGGTCATGCCAGTGGTGATGACATCGTCCAAGATGATCACGTTATCGCCATCCTTGATATCTCCCATCAGGTATGCATCATCGGTATCCCCGTGAAGCTTGACTTCCTTACGATTGAATCCCCAGCGCACGTTCGTGTTGAATCGATCATTAAGCGAGAGTGCAACACCAGCAGCCAGCGGGATACCCTTGTACGCGGGACCGAAGATGAAGAGCGTATCGGGGTCGGTCTTGCGGTCTTTAGGTAGCTTCTCATCCAAGAAGTTCGCGTAAATGTAGCCGGCAAGGGTAGCCGAGATGGTGGAGAACCCGAGCCCGTTCTTGACTGCCTTTGCCATGTTGAAGTAAAACGGCGACTGCCTGCCACTCTTCAGGGTAAATTCGCCGAAGAGCAAGGCGTCGTTGTCAAGCAGGAGTTTCACCAGTTCCTCTATCTGCAACATTTTAGTCTGAGCCATCGCGAGATCAGGGAAAAGAAAGCCGTGCCATTTTAAAGGTTTCTTGGAAATTCAGTTTGCTTAAAGAAGCATTTGAGCAAAGCTACCTCTTTCCCGTCCATCCGCTTGGGTAGGAGCATTCACATAGCCATGTCGCTATAGATGGCTTCATGACTTCGCCCTTCATCCCTTTTGATAGCTATCAAAACCTTTTTCTCCCGTGTTGTGCTGATTTGATTGGAATTTGAACCACATGGGTGCATTGAACCAATGATATTCATGTCAGAAGAGTGGATACAGGAATACAAGGAAAAGCTCAACGCGAACGAGGCATACGCTGAAGCCGCGAAAACGTGGGAGGGAGACTTCCACTTTATCGTGCGTGATTCAAATAACGAGATCGTCAGGGTGGGATACCTTGACTTGTGGCATGGGAAATGCAGGGAAGCTTTTGAAGAAGATCCCGATAACCTCAAGAAGGACCCCGAGTTCGCCTACGATGGTAAGATCGAAAACTGGAAGAAGGTACTGGCAAAGAAGCTCGACCCGATTCAAGCCTTGATGACTGGCAAGTTTAGTCTCACGGGAAACATGTCCAAGGTCATGCGTGCCGTCAAGGCTGCCCAAGAATTGGTCAATACCAGCACCATGGTGGAGACGGAATTTCCCGACGAGTAGCATGATGGCCCGGATGGAAAACTCAATTTTTTCCCTCCACTATACCACATTTCCAATTTCTATTTTCTTGAGAAACAAAACATCGCCTTCAGTTCAGGGGCTGGTTAAATTCCGCCAGTTCAGGAATAAGAAAGTCCCGATCCATTTTTAAATGAAGGATGGACCAGAACGAGGATTGATCGTCACGCATTTCGTGAAGGCACGTATCTACCCAACCGTGGCGCAAGAGAAGTTGCTCGCAAAGACGCTTGGCTGCAATCGGTGGATATGGAACCACTGGCTATAAGAACGGGAGATACACTCCCGGGAGCACGGCAACACACAACGGGCTTCTCGTCACTTGAACCTGCGGGGAAGCACTAGGTATGTCTGGATCTGGTATGGCTTGAAGTCCACTGCAAACGAGCCTTCTTCTAAATCATGTATGGACTCGAGGAACTCTTCTCTAAGATTCACGCGAGACACGGCAGCTACCCTGATGGAGAGCGAGATGGTTCCATGCACGGGTTCACCACCGGGATTGTACAGGCGGATGATGATACCGCGCTCCCGTTCGGCTTTCTTTATGGCAGATACCACGAGAGTGCCTGGTTCGATGGAAATGAAACAATCCGACGGTGCATCAAGCACGGGATGCATTCCTTCCGATCGGCGTTGCTGCAATACGTGGTAAAACGGTTTCCCATCATCCATCACGCCGCGTAATGGCACTTGGAAGCGCTTGCAATGGGCGTGCAATCCCGCCGTATTCCAGTTTCCCTCATGGGGTTGAATGGCGAGATCGAAGGACATCTTGCGCAAGCATTGGGCTCCAGGCGTGGGAAGGAAGGGGCCGTTAAGGCCTGAGGGACGACCTTGATGCCCCCTGGCTATTGGCATGCCATCCCTGCTAAGGAAGCCAACCGAGCGGAAAAGCGTGATGGCAATGGTATTTCGATGGTTCAATATCTCGAATTCGGGCAAGCCTTTCACATGCACGGCAAGTCCATCCGTTCCATCATTTAAATCCACGAATCCATCCGTGTGATACAAGCCCTGGGCAGGTTGGTACCACCCGTCATCCTTCGGTAAAGCGATTGGTCTATCCATCACCATGAAATGGTCGGAGGCATGGGAAATGTTGCAGTCCAACCCGGTCGGGAACAAGATCCTGAGACGGTGGTCCCTTGCCGTGTTTTCAACATCAACATGTAACCGGACCATGGGCTCTCCAGGATGCAGCGAGACTCGAACCTTCAAGGGCATTTCTACAAGCTTTTCAGATCGGGTGCGACTGGCTGTCAGTCCCACGGGAACCTGCATGATGATATTCAATTCGCACGAATCTTCGAATGGGTTCCGGGTGATATGCTCGATGGTTGCTGGGAAATCGGTCGAAACAATATCAAGAGGTTCATGTAAGGGTGCATGATCATATGTATCTCCATCATCCCCGGCGTCCTCGAAAAGCATCATTTCCCTCCATTCCTTTCCCGTATTCTTATCCAAGATGTCAATAGTACCTACCGGGAACACCGTGACCTTTAAAAAATCGTTTTCCAACACGAGCATCCCTTGCCATGCATCTCCGGGATCGCCAGTGCCAGCCCCCTTTTGAAGGATATTCCTGCTCTTGCTTTCCTCAATATCACCCATGTCCCCTTCTTTCGGGAGGATTTGTAATATCTTGTATCCCAATGCTGGAATCTCCCGTGCCATGAATTTCAATCGCGTGATGGCAAAATCCCTGCCAAATCTAGGATAGAGGCGATCTCCCCCCTCCAAGCACCGGTAATCTTCGATTTCCTGCACGTGGATTTCCGGTAACCTGTTTCCACCTGCATCCAAGATCTCGAGTGATTTTTGCCTAAAATTTCGTGGAAGGGAAACAAGCATCTCCACGGGTCCATCTTGCTCCCAGTTTGTGAGATTGAAGACCACCAGTGGAATGCTTGATCTTGCGCCATCGCCCGGGTCGAGGGCCTTGATAGCTTGGATGATGTAGTTGGTAGCGGCGTTGAAAAGGGAGTTAAGCATGTCCAAGATACCTGCAAATCGTGTTTCCATGGCTTCGTGGACCCTGTCGATGCTGCAACCGCATATGGAATCGTGGGGGTGATTGAGCAATATCTCCTTCCAAGCCAACAATATCTTTTCCCGGGGATATTTCGCACCAAGGTACCATGCCACGACATTCAAGGGTTCGACGATCGTCTCCAATAAATTTGATGCCTCCCAGTTTGCAAGTTTTAGGTACATTCTCGTGGAAAGGCATGCTGGCGTTACTTGGGTATATGCACTCCCGCGCATTTCGCCAGCGAGCTCGGGAATTTTCCACGAATCTCGTTGCATGGCAGCGAAATACATCTCCAAGCTTCCGTGTTTCAAAAACATATCACCTGCGAGCTCTGGATCCGCGTTGAAAGCTTCCACGAGTGCCGGTATTCCTGCATCGGGATACAGGTGATCAGATCCATTCATGAGCAAGTATGCCCCCGTGGCGGTTCTCGGTGATAGTGCTTCGACTGCCATCAAGAGACGAGATATCGCCCCGATGAATCTGTATTCACCTTCGCCGAAAGATTCATCCAAATTTGCGCAGTTACCATAACCAGTGATATGATGCAAGGTGAGAACCTTGGAACCATCTGGTGCACGCCAGTAAAATTCTAGCGGGGTGTCATCGTTCAACCCGTCGCATTCCTGGTGGCCGGCGAATAATGGCGGGTACCCCCTGAACAGGTAACACGTCCTGATACCGAATCCCACCAGGATCTGCGGTAGTTGCCACACGTGGCCGAAGGTATCCGGCACGTATCCCACTTTCATGGGTTCCCCGAATTGCCTTGCCGTGCTATACCCGATCAAGAGATTTCTGACGAGACCCTCGGCGGATTCAAGGAATTCATCAGCTAGAACATACCATGGACCTATCTTGATTTTCCCGGTGCTCACCGCATTCTTTAACTCGGCGCGTTTTCCTGGCTTGACTGCAAGGTAATCTTCGAGGGGAGCCACCTGACCATCCAGCATGAAGGAATGCCATCCCGGTTCATTTGCACGTTCCAATGCCACGTCCATGACATTTACCAAGCGTAGCCGGAACTCTTCGAGTGTTAAATACCACTCCCTGTCCCAATGGGTATGGGATATCAAGAATAAATGCTTTAATTCCCGTTTTTCGTTACTATCTTGGATTTCTTTCCCTCTCGTTTCCTTCATGTTGATCACTGGTGTACCCTGTCGAAATCAATGACCCGGCCCCGTGAAAACCACTATCTTGAACGATAGCGTGGGTTTTCTAGGGATTTCAATGCGAGTGCTATCATTTAGCAAATATTCCTTTCACGAGATCATGCAAGAAACCTTTCTTGTCTCCAGAAGTTCCCGCATATCTTGCGAGCTTCATGTAATAAATGACTTGACGTGGATTTATCGTGATATCCCTTTCCTTGGCGATGTTGATAACTTCCCTTAGGACCTCGGCACCTCGTTTCCCCTCCAATCTGGTTGCGATGGTATCCAAGGGAATGTCATAATTGAAGTTAATGAGGATAAAACGCCGTTGTTGGGCAAGGTCGGGCGTGAAATGCGTGTCCCCCTGCCTTTTCGGGTTTGCTGTGCAGATAAGGAAATGCCCGGGGTATGCTTGGACCACGTGCCCCCCGAAACTATACGTGGCGACATTTGCCGTCATCAACCCATCCAGTGCTCTCGGGGGCATCCTGCCAATTTCATCTCCCACAACTCCAATGCCTGCCATGCTCCCCAAGATCAAGGGCGTGAGATCCCAGAGG
>WJJB01000424.1 GCA_014729935.1 Candidatus Bathyarchaeota archaeon
CTGTTGTACCCAGGATGATTTCCTATCCCCATTGGTCGCTTTTTCCCTGAAATATGCGCTTGCCATCAACAGGGAATAGGTCATGAAGAGAATTGCAAGGGGGAATAGCAGCGTGCCAAGGACAATGATGGCCACGTGCTTGAGCTTGTAATATCTAGCCTGTTCCATCGGGAGAATGGAACCATTCTCCTTGGAATTCAACTTGTATTTCCCCCTGAAACCTACTATCCGAAATATCCTTGCCACCAAGATGATGGGAAGATTTACACCGAAGAGAAAGACGGGATCAAGCAGGAAATACACCCTATACATGATGGCTTCCAACGCTGCAACTTGGCCCACTTGGAGCCATGCCAAGACCATGATTGGAAAGGCAAATATGAGAGCGACAAATAGATACCTGACCGTGACGGGAATTCGAAGGAACAATTTCCACCCGTATCTATCGAGTGTGTCTTTCAAGGAGAGATCGACAAGGTTTCTTCCCCAATAATGGAAGAGAAGCACCCCGGCAACAACGGGAATGATAGTGAATAACCCACCCGCGATAAATCCTATCGCAGCGAGCAAGGGGGGAGAAATCCAGTAGAGCGCTTGTCCAAGATAGTTCCAATTGTGCCCCGGGCCCCTCGAAGCTTCCATAGATTTCAAGTAACCGGCTGAAATCATGAGTAGGAGTGTTCCAATGAATAATCCAAAGGTACCACTGAAGATTCCTAACACTAGCAGCACGCCATTCATGATCAAGATGAATGCCTTTTCTTTACCATCCATCTGGTACGAAGCACCTGCATCCGAATCAGCAATGGAAAACTTGTAATGCTTGTAATGGAATGCGAGATTGTACACGACCAAGGATGAGACGATGATGGGCAGGTTAACCGTGAGCATCGTGATGGTATCCAAGATCAAACTCAAGACCACGCCCAGCAACTGAAAAATCAAGATTAGCCAGCTAAACATGAGTATCAACTCCGGTAAATATCAATATTGCACGACCTCCGAGCAATGCAGTTGATATCTTGCAAAATTGGCTTAAATAACTTTCCCTCAAACTTATGATACTACGTAGTGATTGCTTTTCTCCCATGTCATGGGAAATTGCAAAGGGCTTGCGGGATTTACCTAGGATTCGTGTTGCCTTGGGTGGATCAGGCGTGAACTTGCGTCAATCTTCCCGTTTTCGCGCTTTCGTAAAGTGCATCCACGATTGATAAGATCTTGAATCCATAGGCTCCACCGGTAAGCGGCTTAGAGTCTTTCTCGATGCATTCCATGAAATGTGCGATTTCTTGCGGGTACCCGAAATTCCATGCCTCCGCGGGAACTGGGAATGTCCATCCCTTGGTTGAGCTTGCTTTCTCCACAGCGTACCCATACCCCGTTTCCGAATACACGCTGATGAGGTTCGTGAAGGTGGGTGCTACCTTGATTTGCCCCGCAGTGCCGTAAAGCTCGAAGCGCATGTCATAACCACCCGGGGCTGTCCAGGATTCCTCTATCACCACTTGTGCATCATTTTCGAAGTACAAGATACCAATAGCATTATCTTCCACCTGACATGTGCCGAACTTCCCTCTATCAGGTCGGACGGTTTTCGCTTGGCAAAACACGCTTGTTACGTCACAATCCAAGTACCACACGAGACACGCGATATCATGAATGCCAAGATCGATGAGAGCGCCACCACCTGCTTTTTCTTTATCGTAGAACCAGGCAGAATGGGGGCCAGAATGATGTTCCCTCCCCCTTCCCATGTATATTTCGCCTATTGCACCCTCCTTGATGACTTCCTTCACCTTGGCAAACGTGGGAGCGTACATGTTATTCTCGCAATAAAAAATACGTTTCCCGGATTCACGTTCTGCATCCAGCATCCGCTGCCCCTCCTCAACATTTCTTGCCAGTGGTTTTTCAACCAACGCGTGGCTTCCCGCCCCAAGCACATCAATGGCGACTTGCTCGTGTAGGAAATTCGGGAGGCAAATGGAGATGGCATCACAATCCAGCGCGAGCAAGTCATTGTAATCCTGGAATAGCTTCGTATCAATGTCATGCTTTTTCATGAGCGCAATTGCCTGATCTTTCAAGATAGACGCCACGCCGGCGATTTCCACGTTAGGAAGCTGCTTGTATGAAAGTAAATGATGATCCGCTATGAATCCTGAACCGATTACACCAACCTTGAGTTGTTTCATTTGTAGCACCAGAGTATCATGAACGGGGATTGTTGATATGACCTTCCTCCTTGAAATACCTTTTCAGGAATGATAGAAATGGCACTACATTCACCTCCATAATCGTCATTCCACATCCAAAAACAAAAATACGCGCCCGGGTTATCCTCAATTGCAAGTTTGCAGGATGATACCGGCGGTAGAACGGAATGGTTGATGATATAATTCAAGAAACCCGGCACGAGATCCATTTCGAGTCCTCCCAAACCATGGAGGCAGTTGATGATGAAACCGTGCATCTTGTTATCACTTCTCCACCCTATCCCATGATAGAAATGTGGGATAACACCTTCTCTACCCAGAATCAATCTATCCTACCGGCACTGGAGAACGGGGAAAGCAATCTTGCCTTCGAGCTCATGCATGATGAATTAGACAAGACTTGGCAAGAGGTGAGCAGGGTGCTCGTTCCGGGAGGCATTGCCTGCATTAATATCGGTGATGCAACCCGCACCGTGGGCGGTACTTTCGAGTTGCATCCAAATCACTCCAGGGTGACCATGTCATTCCTCTCACTGGGATTCCAAGCTCTCCCTTGCATCTTGTGGAGGAAACCAACGAACGCGCCAACCAAATTCATGGGTTCTGGGATGCTCCCACCTGGTGCATACGTGACCCTTGAGCACGAGTACATTCTTATCTTCAGGAAGGGCAACAGGAGATTATTTAACCGAGGTAAAGCAATGCGAGAGAGACGTGAAAGCGCGTATTTCTGGGAAGAACGAAACTCCTGGTTCTCAGACACGTGGAAATTAAGGGGGGAATTGCAATTCATGCATGGAGGGGGAACCATGGAGTCCAGGGCAAGGAGTGGTGCATTTCCTTTTGAATTGGCATTCCGGCTCGTGAACATGTTCTCCATCCACGGGGAACGCGTGCTCGATCCTTTCTTGGGAACAGGAACTTCCATGCAAGCTTCCATGGCTAGCTGCAGGAACTCGATAGGATATGAAATTGACACGCAACTTGAAGCGGTGATAGATTTCAAGCTTGAAGGTGCTGTGGATCATTTCAATGACCATGTCAAGAAACGGGTCGAGAAACACGAGCAAGTGATGAGGGAACGAGCGACTGAGGGGTTATCCACCAAGTATACCAACGATCTCTTGGGCGTCCCGGTAGTAACCCGCCAGGAAACTCTAATCGCACCCCGCCTCTTGGAATCCATCACGAAGGTGAAGAGGGGAGAATACAGGGTTAAGCATGTTTCCTTCACCAGGTCAAACCATGAACCGTCCGGATGAGCGAGAACGCACCCAGAAGCATTGTCGCGATCCCGATACATGACTTGAATTTCCCCGGATCCATCTTCTTGGTGGTAAAGGCTGCAATGGGAGCGGAGAGCACCGAACCGATGATCAGACTAGGTGCAATGCTGAAATTTCCCAGATCTTGATGCAAGTATAGGTTCATGGTGATGTAGGTGATGACACCTGCAAGGCATGCCAAGCTTTCTGACACGGAGGTGGAAGCCACCGCTTTCCTTCCATCAACGCCAGACATGATCTGTCCAGAAACAGTGATTGGGCCGTAACCACCACCAGAAATGGCTTTATTGAACCCTGCAAGGGCACCCACGAGAGTGATTTTCTTGAACGAAAACGCGAATTTCCTATTGCGGAAGACGAGTATGATGATTCCCATGGAAAGAACCATCAATCCAATGTAGAGCTTGATGATGAATCGTGCCAATCTGCTGGCTGCATGCACCGTGCTAATCAAGGCGGCTAGCACGGCACCAAGTACCCCGAGAAGGGAAAGGATCATCACGATCTTGGTATCAAGAGTCATTTCATGGAAGAATCGTTTCAATGACCTTACCTGGCCTTGCATCTCTGCCCTTGGCAGATCGCCCCCCCGTGCTAATGCAGGGATAACGCGGGCAACCACTACCTGACTGCTCGTGGATCTCAACTTGATGTTCTTGAATGCCACGTGAAATCCAGCAGAAGTCAAGCCTGTAATGAATTCCGAAACGAGTATTGCAGGTACGATCTCTGCGGGTTCAAATCCCAGGAGGATGAGAACAGGTGTTAAGGTCGTTCCGTAACCCATCCCGAGCGCTGAATCCATGTATTCACACGCGAACGCGATGGTGATGACAAGCACCACGAACCAAGCCATTTCAAGATACTCAAGCACTTGTTGCACTCTCACTTAGGTAATTAAATATCATTAGGCTCCATCCAAATTAAATATAATTAATGGGGCGGGACTAGCGATCACCCGTTCTTTTCTTGCATTTCCAGCGATCAAGAATAAGGTAAAGTGCATAGATTTCTAACTACATGGTGGCTTTTTTCTAGGTGTGGAAGATGTCAAAAAAACCATGGAAGTTTCGAAAAGGGATGCCCGCCATCGATTGGCATGTACACACGCCATGCTCGTGCGATTGCATCACGGATCCAGCTGAATCCACCCACGTGGCAATGAACAGGGGTTTGAAGGGAATTTGCTTCACCGATCACGTGGATTTCGACCCTAGAGACGATGGGGTTGGGTTTTTCAACTGGAAAATGTACAATGAATTGATTGATGGAGCACGGGGAAAATTCCCAGGAATGCACGTGAAAACTGGATTCGAGCTCAACTGGCAGGAAGAATTCAAGAAGGAAATCGAAGCTTTTTTGGAAGGAAAACAGGTTGACTTCTTGCTGGGGAGCGTGCACTGGGTTTCCACCGGCTTTATCAACGATCGAACCACTTACGATGATCGAACCTTCGATGACTTCATTGATGAGTGGATCAAGGAATCGTTGAGCTTGCTTTCATCCGGGATAGCAGACGGGTTCGCCCATTTCGATTATTTCTACTTGCAAACGCGTCACGTGTATCCTTCCATATCTCGGGAAGATATCTACGATTATGCCGGTGAAGTGATCGAGTCTCTCATCACCCACGATGTTTCCTTGGAAATTAACACTTCCGCCTTGCGCAAGGGATTGGATGAACCTTTCCCTTCTTGGAACTTCTTGCGTCATTTCAGAAAGGATGGTGGGAATCTCGTGCACCTGGGAAGTGATAGTCACGAGGCGCGGCACGTGAAATTTCGCTTCGACGAGTGCCTTAAAATGGTGAAGTCCATCTTTCACTGAGAGCCCAAAATACGCGCCTAAAGATTGCCTGAACCATTTCTAGGAAAAAAGCATAACATATTTCAGATTGCAGTTTGTAGAAATCACGGGATTATCATGGAACTGAATCGCGCATGCGTTGTCAGGGTATTCCAAGAACGCACCCGAAGACAGCGGTGACGAGGAATTAACACAAATTTGAAAAGCTGATATCATGGTAGACCTGACACCGATTACAAGGGAGGACCTTGCACTTTTCTCGTGTCCGAACGCGGAAGACAAGTGCCAGGGTTTCATCGTTCCATACGAAGTCAAGCTTTCCGGTGACCAGTATTTCATCTATGGAACTTGCTATGCATGCGAGAATCGCTACAAGATCAAGCTCGATGTAGCAAAAACAGCAGATTGGATCGATTCCTTGCGAAAATTTTTCTGGAAATGCCCCATTTGCGGCGAACGAGATAAATTCAGTATCGAGAGGGCCGTGGGTCGGAAGCAGTTCACCGTCAAGGGAAATTGTGAGAGATGTGAAAAGAAAATCACCAAGAAAATCGATTCCAAGCTATACATGGAGATGATTCGCGGGCGCGATGAAAAATGCCTTGATGAGTGCGAAAAAGAGGAAAACGGGGAAGATGTCAAAAAAGGACAAGAAGACGGTGAAATGGCTTTACAGCAAGAACCGGTGCTGTGCCCAGTATGTGAGTTCGAGATCAGGAGTGAATTCAAGGGATATTGCCCCGGCTGTGGCTTCCGGTTCTCATTAGAGATTCACGATTCATGAGCATGACCGCAGCATTCTTAAATCATTGGTTCAATAAGCAACTTGATGAATGGTGGATCCGATAGCGTGCATCGGATAACAGTGGACATGAACCTGTGCAAGGGTTGTGGATATTGCACGGCGGTATGTCCCGCACGAGTTTTGGAGATGATTTCAAAGCCCAGCGGTTCAATGCAAGTCACTTCAGTGGCACGACCATCAAAGTGCGTGGGATGCAGGAAATGCGAGATCTCGTGCCCCGACATGGCAATATCCGTCGAAAACCAAGAGGAGGAACCCTGAATTGGATGCTGAAGAAATTATCGCCGTGGTGGATGTCGATGAGCTGGTTGGAAATCACGTGAAATTTGCGACGGGGAACGAGGCTGTTGCACTGGGAGCCTTGTATGCCAACTGTCGATTCTTCGCGGGATATCCAATCACCCCGGCCACGGAGATACTGGAAATCATGGCAGAATACATGCCCTTACTCGATGGATACTTCATCCAGATGGAAGACGAGATTTCCGCCATGTCCGCCATCATCGGTGCATCATGGAATGGCATCAGGACCATGACTGCGACATCGGGACCAGGATTTAGCTTGATGCAAGAAAATATCGGATATGCCATCATGACAGAAACGCCCTGCGTCATCGTGAACGTGATGCGTTCGGGCCCGTCAACGGGTCAACCTACATTACCTAGCCAGGGGGATTATTACCAAGCGAGATGGGGAACCCATGGCGACCATATCATGCTTGTTCTCGCCCCCAGCTCTGTCCAAGAAAGCTTCGACCTGACAATAAAGGCATTCAATCTCGCCGACAAGTATCGCATCCCCGTGGTTCTCCTCTCGGATGCCACGATTGCTCACATGCGCGAGCGATTGATCATCCCCCGAAAAGAACAAGTGGAGATCATAGAACGGACCAAGGTAACCATCGACCCGGACAAATATCAACCATTCAGGACGGGGTTAAAGCGCGCATCAAAAGTGCCAGAGATGGATAGACTCGGAGATCATTATCACACCCACCTCACGGGACTTACGCATGATAATCTAGCATTCCCGAACACGAACAGCGCTTCCATCCATGAAAAACTGGTAAAACGCTTGTATGCAAAAGTGCTTGATGACAGGCACGTGCTTGCCTTTCATGAAACATATCGGGTGAAGGATTGCGATACTCTCCTTGTTGCTTTCGGTATCGCCGCGAGGCCATGCTACGACGCTGTAGACATGGCAAGGAAACAAGGGAAAAAATGGGGGTTCCTGAAATTACAAGCAGTGTGGCCGTTCCCCCGGCATTTGATATACGAGTATGCGAAACAGGTCCGGAAGATGATCGTCGTGGAATTAAACATGGGGCAAATGGTGCATAAGGTGCTGGAATACTCTCGCGGGGCTTGCGACGTGAAACTCGTGGGAAAGATTGGTGGGGAGCTGATTTCACCTGATGATATCCTGTACGAGAGCCTGCCAAGCTTAGATCTACCATGAAGATATTGGAGAATGCAAACGATGACCGCACGGGAACCAACTTCACTGGAGCTCAGAAAGAAATATTTGAAAACGATGCGCCTTCCCACGATCTTCTGTCCGGGATGCGGCCTTGGAGTAATCATTAACATCATGACCCGTTCGTTCGAAGAAAGCGGCATTCAAAAGGATAACATCGTCCTTGTATCGGGC
>WJJB01000425.1 GCA_014729935.1 Candidatus Bathyarchaeota archaeon
AATGAAATTGGACTAGGATTCCATGCTTTCATCTTTATCGCACCAATTGTGGCTATATTCGGAGTAATCCTTTACGTGAGACACGATAAGAAAAGAACAAATTGGAGCTAATCTATCACTTCATTCACATATCCAATGGAACCACGACCAAGCCCTTGAGAACACCAAGTCCAACCTTTTCCAAGATATATTCCTTATCAGTCGTGAGCTATTTTCGTGGTTCCATGGAAGGACCAATGATAATTCGTGGCACCGCCACACATCATGGAACCTAACCCTCATCGAAAGCTATATATACACTTCGAGAAAGTATTAAAATCAAGTCCGCGTGAATTCCAACGAATGAACGCGCGGATTCATGCAGCTGACGGTTGAAAACTTGGTGAAACGCTTGATTGATGGATCATTCTTGCTTGGCACGCCCGGGTGAGGCTCGGGCGAGAAGGGAGTCGCAACATGGAATCTAACTTCCAGCATGCGATTGATAAAACCCTTTCTAGCATCAGGATCTGGAGATATCGAGCACATCCTGTTTTTCAGCCTTGTTTCCATTGTAGCTGTAGTGGATCCGACTATAGAATAACGAACATAATGGAAAGGAAAGAAACGGTTCAATAATACAACAAAACACGTGAGGCAATATGGGAGCAATAAAAACAACGCAGAAAATCATCTTGGTTGCCCTGATGGCAGGTTGCGTTCCCATCATGTATCTAAACACCCTAACGCCCCGGCTGGGGATTGTCACGGGTGACGTGAGTTTCGAATTCTTGGATCTCACGATATTTGATTTTACGGAACTTGAATGGGAAGGGAACATCACGGAGAAATCGGACACCCTTGGTTGGGAGTTCACGATCAATGGGACAAGCTCCAAATTCGTGGATCTAGATGAGTATCTTGCGTATGACGTGGGAGATTACGTCTACAAGTACGTGGGAATGGACGCACCCATGTCTACATCGGAATTGAAAGATAACATGACCCTGGACTTCTGGCTCGAAGTCGGGCTACCCGTGAAGGAGGAACTCTCCAATAGTACCCATGATCTACGGTATTATAATGGAGACGGTTCCCTGAACACGACGAACTTGGTGGATCCAACCCAACAAGTCATCATTCCTCGCATCGGTATTGATGCATCTTACAGGGGATTAAAAGTTGGCGTGGGAGGTTCGAACAAGCAATATATCATCAATAAGGACAATCCCGTGCAATACGTGCACCTTTACCTTTCTGGAAGCAGGGAATCGGATTCGGGTTTAATGTACCTGTTTACCTCAATCACCCAGGAAGGTGTGCTAGATTCTTTGTTGATGAGCGCACTAGGTGGTTCCAGTGAAGATTTGGATATCGGTGCTCTCCTGAACGATTTGGAATTGCGCTTGACGGCATACATTGGAAGTGCACCGCTCACGTTGGACTTGGATATGTCTCTGTTCGGGTTGAGCACGGTTCCCATGCTGGATGCGTCCGGGTTTGGTGATCTCGGAACTGCCCAGGCTGAAGATATTCCAATCTGGCAATATAACTTCACTAATCAGATTGATGTCTTTGAACGATTCATGAGTCAACTTG
This sequence comes from Candidatus Bathyarchaeota archaeon, assembly GCA_014729935.1. Classification (GTDB taxonomy): domain Archaea; phylum Asgardarchaeota; class Lokiarchaeia; order Sigyniarchaeales; family Sigyniarchaeaceae; genus WJJB01. The sequence goes on from WJJB01000425.1 coordinate 1,579, forward strand.
GAATAGAGGACGTCGAACCCTTGCTGGAGGATCTCGGCTTGATGGTCTACGACCCAGATGATGATGAATACGATTACGATGCTGGGAAAATCCTTGGTGCCATCAATCAGATTTTTGATGAAAACATCATCAATAACACCTTGTACACTGTTGATGTTGAAACTGCTGAACCATGGTGGGTGGAAGATGGTGAAACCATCCAAACAGGTGAAGCATATAATGAGAGCCGGATGAAGGAACTTGCACTTCTTGAAGTTGGTGCCGTTCGCAACGCCACCGATGTATCCTTCTTGCTGGATATGAACCTGGTGGAGGGCTTGATCAATGACTTGGATTTCCCTGCCCTGCTAACCATGCTGAATGAAACATGGCCCAATTCATACAATGCATCGCAAGCTGCCATCATCCGAGGTGCGTTGGATACCGCAATTTTCTCCAATAGCAGTTCATTCTACCACAAGTTACAGGATACTGACACGTTAACTATATCCGTTGATACCACCTTTTTCCCCGCATGCTTGGACACTGATGTGCTTGATATCGTTAATTATGCAAATATATCAAACAGCTACTTCATGGAAAATCTATCGGTGGGATATGCCAGCAACATCGTTAACATCTTCACCATAATGAATGCGGAAGGATATAGCTTGGCAGACTTGTTCAACGCCCTTGATGAAACCATTCCGAGCGTGCTAACCACGATTCTCTTCGGGAATCACTCGATGGTTGGCACCTTGTTTGGTGAAAATTACGAGCAAGAGACGAAGGATGACGCGATCACCCCGCAATTTTCGCTTGGCGAGGGGGAGGGTGTCGATTCCGAATCGCTTGTATTGGTGGTCATCATCATCTCGTTCGTGGCATTGTTCTTCTTGTTATCCATCACGAAGGGCTCGGTGAAGATCAACAGGCGTGAGTTCCTAGCAAGAGATGATATCCAGCAAAACATATCGAGTTTCAACAAGCAAGTGGAATCTTTAGGCGGGAAGGTGTCCATGCAGAATTCCGAGGCACTTGCCGTCCGGGCATTCAGGCGAGACGGTAAGATCGAGAAACCTGGTGATGTCGAGAAGCGTGCGAGAACTTACGTGGAAAACCAGAAACTCCTTGTCACATTGCAAAGTCGTGCTTCCCGTGCGTATGTTGCACAGAAATTCAAGGATTGCATTGCTGCCATCGAGAAAATGATAGAGATCGCACGCAAGCTCGAAGACCAGACACTCGTGTCCAACTACGAGGAAAACCTGGCAAAGGTGGTCAAGCTACTTCGCAGGAAGGGCATCGCGGTGAGAACCAAGGTGCGCACGGAGGAGCAAAAGCCTGCCGAGGAGCTCGAGAACTTGCGCATGTACAAGAAGGACTTGGTGGATCTGCAGAACAAGGCATCGAAACTCTTTGCTGAAAAGAACTGGCCTGCAGCGAAGGATTGCATCAAGGATATGCTTGCAATTGCAAAGAAAATCCAAGATCCCGTCTTGATCAGGAATTACGAGGCGAATTTACGCAAGATCATCGCCATGGAGAAAGGTGGTTAAACAATGGCAGCAGAAATGAAACTTTCGACAACACCAACATCTGGGAAGGTGTCAAGGGTGGATGCACCCCCCTATTTCCAAGCAATGATGAGCAGGGATGCTCCCATTGGAGCGCTAATCACCCTCTTGATCGGGTTCGGGATGCTAGGCTTGAAGTTCTTTATCTTCCCCGATCTCAACTTGAACGCGTGGGTGATCGATGCTTTTAACATGATCAATCCGGAAATCGGGTCTTATATTGGCGCTCTGTTCAATGTCACAACCACGGCAGATACCAATAGCGCGTTCTTCCTCATGCAATTCGTGTACGCGGCATTTCTATCGTTCCCTGCCAATCTTTCGTGGCTCGTGGGTGGCATATTGGTAAGCGTCATCAGGGTCCGGCGGGGAAGGGATCAAGGGCCACTTCGACCAGGATGGGACACCTTTTGGTATGGCATGCTCGCCGTGGAGATTCCATTCATGGTTTTCGGCATCGTGTTCCTCTTCTCGTCGCTAGATCCAGGTGCATTGGCATTGCAAGGATTTTCGGGCAGCGTCTTGATCTATTTCCTGCTCTTCTTCCTGATGCCAAACTTTTGGATAGGACTGTTCATGGCCCTCTTTGGTTCAGCCATTGGCACGAAGATAGCAAATAAGTGATGAACGGTTCCCACGTTCATTTTTTTTACATTCCTTTTTTCCCGTCCTGCTTCCCTCAATGGTAATCGAGGATAGTTCAGGCGCGGTTCATGACCATGTCCACGATGTGAAGGGCACCATTAAACAACCATCGCAGATCATTCAAGCTCCGCGTGTCTCTCAAGACCTGGGCAATAGCTTTTAGCCTGAAAAAATACCTGAGATATCCCAAGCCTAAGGCTTTTGCAAGATCCCGTGCTTGGCCTTTATACATTTCAAATGTCGCGCCCGAACGCCGGTAGGAATATCGCCTTGCACCCCCCTCTCCTATGAGATGATCCTTGGTGATTTCGAATAATCTTGTACCTGGGAATGCGATGGTCTTGTGGAAGTGTGGCTTGAGATTTAGCTTGATGGCATAGTTGATGGTATCCATCATGGTGCCGTACGTGTCGTTCGGCAATCCCAGCATGAAATACCCATAATGATCGATGCGATATTCCTTGAGGAGTTTCACGAAATCGTGGATCTTCCCAAGATCCAAGCCTTTCTTGATCTCGTTTACTATTGACTGGTTTCCCGATTCAATCCCGAGGAATACCCTATAGACTCCTGCTCGTTTCATCTTGGCAACGAGCCGTTCGGAATAAATATCAGCCCTTATGCCATTGGAGAAGAGTATCTTGATGTCAAGATTATTGGCAATGATTTCATCGAATATTTGTTCTGCACGGTCCGGATCCTGCGTGAAGTTGTCATCGGCGATGATCAACTCCTTTATGTGGAAATTACGTTTCAAATGGACGATTTCTTCCAACACGTTATCCACGGACCTGTAACGGATCTTGTTCCCGTGCACAACCTTCGTGCAATAGATGCAATTGAAGGGGCATCCCCTTGAGGTCATCACTGGGTAATATGGAAAGTGCCTGTTGTTATACGGGTATTTCTTGGAATCTGGAAACAAGTTCCACGCTGGAAAGGGCAAATCATCCAAGTTCTTGATATGCGGCCTGGCAGGATTCCCGTGAAGGATTCCCGAGTCATCCCTCCATGACATTCCCTTCACTCCAATCAATGATTTTCCAGCATTCATCCTGCTGGCAATTTCCATAATGGTTTTCTCACCTTCGCCCATGACGATGATATCAGCCAATCCAGTTTCAAGGATGTTTTCTCGTTCTATTGTTGCCCATGGACCACCGAAAACCACGGGGACATCGATTCCGCCATGTTTAATGTATTTTGAGGTGTTGATGGCCATTCGTGCCGTCGTGATGTTGGTGGTGATGCCAATAAGATCCGGTTTGAATGTTTTTATCTTGGTTAGAATTCCATCTAATGGCAAGCAGAGGGCAGCCGCGTCGATAACCTCCACTTGATGCCCATGCTCCAAGAGCACTGCTGCAAGGTAACCCAATCCAAGCGGTGGATGTATCACGTTCTTGGCGATCAAGCCTTGGTTAATGTTTGGAAAGATGAGCTGTACCTTCATGAGATCCAGCTCACCTTGGATGGGGGAGCCATTTAATTTATATATCGTCCACGGACTTATTAAGATAGACCCGTTATTGAAAAAGAAGTTCCCCTCCAATTCCATAACGTGATACGCTTGAAAGTGATGTTACTCTTCCCAAACACCCGACGGGATTCGCTTTTCTTTCCATCGATCATCCAACCCCCGTTAAGCTTGGCGTACCTAGTTTCCATGCTCAAGGACGAACACGAAGTGAAGGTGGTCGATGCAGCAGCCGAGAATCTCGGTTTCAAGGACATTTTCAAGCGTATTGAACAGATGTCCCCCGATCTTGTTGGCATCACCACGAATATCTCCATTGCCTACATCTCTTGCGAGCTTGCCCTCAGGATCAAGATCAAATTCAAGGGCATGAAGATCGTGATGGGTGGTCCATGGGCAACAACCAATTACGAGTATATCATGAAACACCGGATCGCTGA
>WJJB01000426.1 GCA_014729935.1 Candidatus Bathyarchaeota archaeon
CGGTATTGCAGCCAGCAGGGATCTCGCGTTATTCATTCAAAACCTTGTTGCAATCATGGGACAACATGCGCTCCGCCGGGGAATGCTACATGAGTTCCTTGAAAGGGAACCTTACGTGAAGGAGATGTTAGTATACGAGCTGAAATCGGTGTTCATCATACCATGAGTTGGAACTGTGGCACGCCTACATGTGAGATCATTGGTCACAGGGGATGCGAGGGGTTGGCGCAAGGCAATTCCTTGGATGCCTTCGAAAAAGCCATAGAGATTCAGGTCGACCGGGTGGAATTTGACGTGCAAGAAATCGTGGATGGAAGGTTGATCGTGTTCCACGACAAATTCATCCAAGTGGGAAAGGAGAGAACGGCAGTAGACTCCCTTGATAGAAAAGCATTACTTGCAAGCCTGCAAGCAACCGAGAGAAGCATTCCATTACTAGAAACCGTGTTGAAAACATGCAAGGACAGGATACCCATACAGCTGGAAATGAAGGCACCGGACTTGCATGCCAAGGTACATCAAGCCTTGTTGCGAGCGGGTTTCCCCTCGTTCGACGTGACGGTGTCAGCCTTCAATCTCGATTGGCTGGTTGCCTTGAAGGATATAGTTGCCGAATGGCATCCCGCGCAGCTTGTGTTCCTAGATGGCAAAGCGCGTCCCTCCATCAAGACTACCAAGCGGGTGTTGGACGTGGGTATTGGATCCATTTCCATCCCTGCCCGACGTGTTACAAAGAAAATAGTGCATGAATTCCACGACTTGGGACTGAGGGTCTTGGGATATGGTGTTGGGGACCTGGGACTGGAAGGATGGCAGGTAAAACCATTATACAGGAGCCTTGTCTCCTCTGGAATTGATGGATTCACGTGTGCTTATCCGGAAGTAGCTCGCCAAGAAAGAGATAGATTAAGCACCCGGCATTAGTTTCAAATAGAAGTGGTTCATGTATCATCCCATCCCATTGCAAGCCACTTGGTGATATCATGGCACGCGTTGTATTGGAAAAGGAAGAAATGCAACATTACCAGCAGTTGCAAAGTGCATGCGGCATTGCGGCCTGCCTGATGATCCTTGCACCTGGCGTGAATGAAAGCATTGGGAATTTCCTTGATGCGGTGGGACAACGGGTGAAATCTACCTTCCCGTCCATGAGCGATTGGATAGATGATACCCAATCACGCCACCAAGTTGCCTGTGCTCTTATCATCCTGAAGGCAGCCCAGTCCAAGGAAATCCATGATTGTCTTACCGAATATGACCCGGAGAACTACGAATACATTCAAGAAGTGATAACCTACGAGCTCAGGAAACGGATGAAAGGAAAGGTGGGACGGGGGAAATCCTTGGAAAAACGCTTGGATTCGTACTTGAAGAATGGAAAGCTGGATAATGTCTTCCTGCGAGAATACACCACCAGGATAAAAACCGACGTGGAATTGAAGCTTCTTCTCGCATGCTTTGGGTACCGGTTCACCCGCTTTCCATATTCTCCTGATGGAACCGGTTCGATCAATCTCGAGATGATCGATCACGTGATCAAGTCGGGGTTGATCCAAGACGATGCAATGAATAATTATGACGAGATCTTGGAATTCATGCTCACCTTCCTCAAAGTGAATTTCTCCAAGGGTCATGTCCTCATCAATACCGGGTTTCATTGGGTGCCTGCAGTCAAGCTGCAACTTGAAGATAGGCGATTTCCAGAATTATACTACCTGGACTCCACGCACCAGCAGGGTGACTTGGTCAAGCTGATGGAATGGAAATCCAGCAAGTGGTTTTACCTATTCCAGATGGACCCCAAGCTGAAAAAAGCCATAAGTTCCGTTGTTTCATCCATCATGGGCATTGACTAATCATCATGTTTTTAAGAGACACGCCGGTAACAAGCGAGTGAATGATACCAAGCCGTGTACCTTGCCTCTAGCAGTGCTTGATCGGATATTCGTGGAACGAACAGACCTTTTCCCTGATCAGGACGCCGTGCTTGAATTATGCCGGATTCTCGAGGAGATTGGCGAGAGAATTGCTGAGATCGCACTAGAAGTGGTTAAAGAGGATGGCAGGAAGCAAATCATGGACAGGGACATGAAAAAAGCATTCCAATATTGGAAGGAATTGTACATCGAGTGAGGAAAGCAACCAAGAGGAAAAGGCAAATGAATCGCGTGGAAATGGAAACTGAATTGGAGGACATCGTGCGATCAATCTCCTTCCCTCGATACTCGGGAACGGATGGATGGAAGAAAGCAAGGGAGATACTGCTATCACATTTCAAGCGGTTGGGATTCAACCATTCCGAGGAATCATTCACGGCTTCGGATTTTTTCATGCGCCGCGTGAATACCCTCCCGTATTTTATCACGGGTATTTACGTTGCAATCTTGACCATCGTGAATGTCTTTTTCGTGATTCCCGTAGCATCAATATTGATGGGAGCTTTTCTGGTGGTAATTGCCTTTACAATCGAGAAAATTATTCAAGCTATCAAGTACCCGGTTATTCATTCCAAGTTTGGCATCAAGCATGAAGCCACCAATATCTTGATCGAGAATCCCGTCCGAAAAAAAACCGAAAACCCCCGGCATGTCCTCTACTTCATTGCCCACACGGATTCAAAATCCGAGACACCTTCCCCCCACGTCCTTTTCACCATTATATACCTGTCCATCTTTTTCGGTTCAATTATCGTTGGGATACATTCGGTCACCCGGGGATTGGTTCTACTCCTTGATGCAGGTGCCAAGGAAACATCTCCTTTTCATCCACATTTGTCTTATGGATTTGTTATCGCATTCGTTGACGCCCTGCGGGTCATCACCAGATACGGCCCAGGGAAATCACCCGGTGCCAATGATGATGGAACGGGTATTGCCATCCTGATGATGCTGGAAAAAGAAATGGAAAGGCAAACGCTTGCTCTTGTTGATTTCAAATGCGTGTTGGTAGGTGCCGAGGAGCTTGGGGAAGTGGGAACCCACCATTTCATTTTAGCCAGGGAAGAACAGGGCGTGATGTTGAATCCAAGGAGGGATCACTTTGTCATCATCGATGGCATCGCAGGCAATAACATGTACTATTTCACCAGGGAGGGATGGAGAATGAGACCTTTCTCAGCATTTCTAGTGCCTCTATTTGATAATTTCCTCCAAGAACAGGATGGATTGGGAGATATTTCATTCAAGTCCATGTGGATGCCCCCTCCCGTTAACACGGATCATTCCGCAGTAATTTTCCACGGCCAGGATGCATTCGTCATCGCTAGCTCTGAAAATGTGAGCCATACTCCCGAAGACACGCCCGATAATGTGAATTTCACTGCCGTGGCGGCATTAGCTCGCGCTCTTCAGGATTTCATCATGTATATCGATACATCCCTTGAAAAACCTGATCATCGTGCATGATCACCTGTTTCACTATATCTCATCCTCCCTGGTGAAGCAGCTTCCCATGCCGGTTCCCTCCCTGTTGAAGATATACGCCGGATTGGAATGTTTTTCTCGTTCCATCCTTCTTGCAAGTTGCATCTCGGCTCTTTTCAATGGTTCCACATGTATCTTGGCTTTCCATTCTTCTTTCATGGCATCAACGATTGCACCTTTCAATGATTTCAGTATTTCTCCTTTATTCGGATTTCCAAGTAAATCCACCAAGGTGGTGAAGGATTGATGCATTTTCAACAAGATTGATGGTTCTATTACCTTTCCCATCACTCCCAACATGGTGGGTAGATCATATGTGATGTTCACCGTGGAGTGCATGAACGTGAAGGTACCAGTGGAGAATATCGCTTGCCCTGCGATTTTTTTCCCCCCCACGGTGATATCCGAGTTGGATTGATACCGTGCATCGATGCCGATGGAACGTAGCGCGTGGACAATGGGCGAAGCGAGCAAGGCGTACCTGGATCCCAGCTTCAAGGGAAAACCATCGTCATGTTGATAGATGATGGATATCCCTACTTGGGAATCTTCATCTGGAACTCCCATGATGATGGCTCCACCCCCCGTGATGCGCCTTCCGACCTGTAATTGGCGGGAAGAGATGTATTCCATGTGTATATCCCCGGGATCTTGATGCAGTCCAAGCACCACGCAGGGAGGAGCAAATTGGTAGAACCGAATCACGTTTAGCTTGTTATCACTTGAGCCGCTTATAGCTGCTAATTCCACGAGTGCCTCGTCAATTGAAAGTCCCAAGTGAACTGGATATGCCTTATCATCCACCACGCGCCATTCTGCTGGCGGGATCCGGTAGTTCCTTGTGTTTTCAATCAATTTTGCATCAAAACCGTTCTAGTTCCCTGCATCAACGTGATCTCTCAACCAAGGCACAGCACGTGTTATGTATTTGCAATTTTTTTCCCATTTCTATCGCCAAATCTATGGTTTCTTGCAGAGGGAATGCGATCCCGTTTAAACCAGATAATAATGCAGCCTTTTCGACTTGAAGCTTGTATTCGCCTGGGGGTTTTGCACAACCGAGCATTACGGGGATCCGTGGAAAGAAAATCCTCGCCAGGGTAAATAGGCGAGTCACCGTTTCCAACGGGGTTGGAGCAATATTCTCGAGAGGCGTGTCCTTTTGCGGCATGAGTATGACCAAGACCAGCACGTCGGGTGGATTCCTTGAAAGCATCTGCAGAGCTCGATATTCTCCCTTTATCTTGCCTTCATGTAAGCCCAAGATCACGTGGGGCATGACTGGAAGCCCGATGGATATGCAATCATTTACCATGTGAACATATTCAGTTGGGTGCCTGTTCAAGTGGCATATCCGTTCCAAGGTTTCCTTCGACCCACACACGTCGAACATGATACCATCGATACCTGCTGCTTTCAACCGAGCCAAGTCTTTATTTTCCAGGAACCCGCTATGGATCAAGATCTTGATGTCATGTTGCTGCTTGATGCGTTTCAAGGCATCAATGATGGACATGATGGGAACCGTTCCCCTTTTATCTGATCCACCACTCACGAGTAAACCAATAGCCCCGTTATCCAAGCATTCCAAGGCATCCCTCTCGAACTTGCCAGGTGATGATTGAATCATGGGATCAAGCATGGAACCCCTGCAATGATCGCATTGCAAGCTGCAAGCCGTGCCAGTAATTGACACGCTCTTGAATCCCTGATTTTGAACACGGGGGATGGTTTCCGTGGAATAGGAAGTTCCATCAAACGCTGGCGCGTGGAAATGCATGGTATCATGAAACCAATGCCTGCATATATCCCGCGCGTGGTCTTGGATCAAGTTAAAAACTCCATCTTCCAGTAAAGCGATTTTAGTTGGATTTTTCCGTATTTCCTGGAGGATCTCTAATACACGGTCATTTACTTCCATCATGATTCACGAGTCATCGAGAAGAAAGTCATCAGTGGCATCTAGGGGACGTACCCACGAATCTACATTATAATCCGCTAGCTGCTTGCTAATTTGCTTGATATCTTCCCTGGTGGGTTGGAAGGGAAAATTTCTCAGCTCCCCCCTTGCAGCCTGAAATGGGGTAGAGTTAGAGAATGGCCTATTGCACGCGATCATTCCCGTTCGTTCATCCTTGCAACCTTGGGTGAGAAAGGCGGTACCCTCGTTGATCAATGCTTGCTTTGCTTCTTCCATCATGCCAAGATCCTCTATCTGCCCAGACTCGTTAAATGACATGCGACTCGTGGTCGTGAGATCCCTGTACATGGCTTCTCGTGCCAGTTGAATCCTGCGGTACGTGCCTATGCCCGGTTGCGGATGTGTCTCCATGGCGGAACCAGGCTCTGGGAAGAATGAGAACAGGTGGGTGTCCACGCCAATTGCTTTTGCTTTTTGGATACATTGCACGATATCCTTTTCAGTTTCACCAATTCCAACCATTAAATGGATTGACGCATGTTCAGCCCCGAAAATTGCGACAGTATCGGATACGGTTTCCCAGTACTTGTCCCATGAATGCGGCCCTTTTACATTCTTCCCGCGAAGCTCGTTGAACAAGTCTTCAGTGGCGGCATCAATGGCTATGCCCACCTTATCCACCACGGTTCGTTTCAATTCCAACAACCAACGCTTGCTAATGATCGTCGGGCAGAGTAACACGGAAACCGGTAACCCGGTCGATTCTAACGCGTCGGCAATGGTTAAGGTATCATCCCGTGCTTGTTTTCTCGTCACCATGGAGATGCACACACGCCATATCTCCTTTGATCGGTTTGTTTTCAACCGGTTTACCACTTCCTGAACGCTTACCACGGGCCATGTTACCCTGATGAATGATTTCTCTTGATTACTAGTTGAGTGTTTTCTCTCGCGGCACAAACCACAAAACGCGCAATTGGCTTTGCATCCCTTCTCGTAGGTGAGAAGGAGATTCAAGCAATGAAGCTGGGCTC
>WJJB01000427.1 GCA_014729935.1 Candidatus Bathyarchaeota archaeon
GTTCCGAGGATGATGAGAATAATTGCGAGGATTTGTAGCCCTGACACCTTCTCCTTTATGACATAAAAGGAGAATAACACCACGGATAATATTCCAACACCACTAAGAGCGACAGCAGTGCTCGGTCTATCAAGGAAAAATGCAGCTGCCATTGAAAACACCATGGAAAGGGCGGTCATGGCTGTTCCAACAAGCCAAAGGATGATTTTCTTCTTGTCCTCCGGATTTGTTTTCCATTTCTTGAGCATTTCCTTCCCGAGGGTTTCTGCACCTATCCGCTGGACGCCCTTTCCGAGATTCAGGCAGACCGAACCGATGATGGCAAGCACGATGCCCAAGGTGATATTGATATCTAGAGTTATTTGCAGGAGCATGGCAATTCAAGCTATACTTGGTAGAAAAAATAAAAAGGTGTTGCATTGCCATCCAGGGCAATCAAGTCAATCCAAGCGTTCAGTCCAAAAGGAAGCAAGATCCTCCCTCGGCATGTCCCATGTTAATCCAGTTGGTTCAGAGGGTTCCTGCCGGAAAAACGCAGGAATATCGTTATCCTGGCTAGTGATGCCTGCTCCTTGATTAAACAAGAGTTCCCTTCCGATCATCTTTCGAGCTTTATCGAACAAGTCCTCCCACGTGCCTTGCCATCCATACCTGCCATTCAAGAGCGTGGCTACTTTTTCGAGGGTGTCTCTTGAGGGACCAATGAAATAGCAGGCTCCAAGCATGTCAAGAGCCCCAATTAAAACCTGAAGTTCATAGGAGAGCCTGAGCTTCCCCTTGTTTTCGGATACATCACCATAATCATGATTGGGATCCAATCCAGGGCGTTTGAAAATTGCTGCACCGGCAGTATGGTCGGCGCCCATTGGAGTCGTGCAAAATGTGACTCCCATGCCCTTGTACACTCGTGGGTCATAAGCCGGGAATCCCTGGCCTTTTGCTGCAGGTACCCTTTCAACTCCAAGTGCCTCACCAACTGCAGCGACGCCAGATCCGTAGAATACTCCATCTTTGGTTCCCTCGCGTATTTCTTCAAGCACCTCAAGGGGGGCGTCCTTGTCGCCAAACTCGTACCTGCCAGCCTCCATCAACACGCCCATCATGCCCCCGAATTCTATGGTATCTATGCCTATATCGTCGCAAGCGCCATCTATCTTGGCGATGGTATCGAGATCATCGATCATGAGATTCGAGCCATTCAAGCAAATGGTTTCGTATTCCAAGCTAGAGGTTACTTGGTTTCCCGCGGCATCTTTGACGAGATTAGAGCATTGTATAGCGCATCCTGGTAGGCAAGGAATACCGAATTTTCCTCCACGCTCGACGATCATCTCGTGCAATGCCTCACCTCCTATATTATCCGCGCCATCAAAAGTACCTTTCTTGAAATTCTTCGTGGGGAGCCCTTTCAACATTTGAGAAATGCCAACGGTCATGGCGGTTCCCAACTTGCTAAATCCTGCCTTGGTGGTTTTCAGGTGCTTGGACCATTTCTTCGAGACCTCTAAAAATACATCCTTGTTCGTGTACTCGAGGCGCGTTCCCTTGATACGTTTCAAGACGATGGACTTGATTCCCTTGCTTCCCATGACGGCACCTAGCCCCCCACGACCTGCGTGCCGGGATGGATGGTGCTGAAGGTCCAATACCGCGATGGATGCCATGTTCATGCACCGCGCTCCCGCGGGTCCAATTGAAATCATGGAGATTCCCTTTCCATGTGCATCAATCATTTTCCGTGCAAGCTCGTAATTGCCAAGAAATCTTTCTTCCGATGCGTCTTCAAGCTGGATGTTATCCCCTTCCACGATAACATGATGGAAGATATCTTTGGTTTCAGGTTGGTTCTCGATAATGATGGCTCGAATCTCAAGCAATCCGAGCAGGAATCCCGCGGATCCCCCCACGTTGGCTTCCTTGATTCCTCCCGTCAAGGGACTTTTTGCCCCGGCAGAGATTCTTGAAAAATTCGGTGCAGGCGTTCCTGCCAGTAGTCCAGAGGCAAGGATGAGCTTGTTACCCTCTCCCAAGGGATCCACCTTCGGGTCAACCTCGTCCAATAAAATACTAGAGGTAAGTTCCCTGCCGCCATGAAACTCGTATTCACTCGGAACGGACTCAACGCGCGCTTTAGATTTACTTGTATCAATTCTTATAAATTTTGACATGTTTCTCATTCATTCATTTAATTTTTGATAGCATACATTGATAGAACTGCTTCTATTCCCTTTTTCCATTGCTTTAGTTTGCGATCCCGCTTGCTTTCCTCCATGATTGGCTCGAATGACATGTAATGCCCTCCCAATGCTTCAAGGTCCTCTAAGGATTCCCAGATGCCGGCACCTAGCCCAGCTAGGTACGCCACTCCCGTGGCAGTCATGTCTGGTTCGGGGGCGCGATTTACACTCTTTCTCGAGATATCTGCCAATGCTTGCAAGAGGATATCAGATTTGGATACCCCTCCATCCACCTTCAAGGATCGGATTTCCACTCCAGTATCCTGTTCCATGCCTTCGAGCACTTCATGCAATGAAAGGGCGATTCCTTCAAGAACCGCCCTAGCAACGTGCCTGCGGTGGGTGGAGAGTGAGAGCCCGAATATGCAACCCCTTGCGTTTGGATTGAAGTATGGGTAGCGAATGCCGGAATTGGTTGGCACGAAGATTACCCCCTCTGTCGTGCTTGCCTGTGAAGCAAGTTCATTCAACACCCGTGGGGTGTCTGAAAGTCCAATTCCCTGCCCGAGCCAATCGATGAGTGTTCCTGCGGTAGCCACGTACCCCTCGAGCATGTACGTGACGGTTCCATTCAACCTCCAAGCAATTAACGGGAATAATCCTCGCTTGGAGAGCTTGGGTTCAGGTCCAACAGTCATGTCGACGAAAGCACCAGAACCTTGTGATATTTTCACGTCACCTGGTTCTATACACTGGTGCCCAAATAATGCAGCCTGCTGATCACCTGCAATCCCATGGATGGGGATTTCCTGGCCGTCAAATAACTCGCCGTCGGATCGGCCGAAGAAACCGTTCGTGTCCCTCACCTCGGGAAACAGAGATTGGTGGAAATCGAACATGTCGAGGAAGGTTTTGTTCCATTCAAGCTTGAATGGATTGAATAAACCCGTGGCTCCTGCATTGGAGTAGTCCGTTGCATGGACCTTCCCACGAGTGATCTTGTGAATGAACCATGAATCAAGGGTGCCAAATTTCAGCTCCCCGGCATTGCAGCGCCTTCGAATCTCTGGGTTTTCATTCAAGAGCCAACGTAACCGGACGGTTGCGTGGTCCGTGGTGAAATCCATCATAGCTGCCGCTTTCAACATGGTGCTCCGACTGATCTTGGATGCGATCTTTGCAAAGATTTTTAATCGTTTCCACTTCCCAAGAGCATTCATTTCATCACAGGCGTCCGCGGCTCGCACATCAGCCCATCCGATGAGATTGGTGACTGCTTTTCCAGTTGCTTCCTCCCATAACAAGAAGCTTGCCCGCTGGTTGCAGATCCCGATGGTGGCAATCTCCTTCCATGTTATCTTGGCATCTTGGATTGCAGACTTGCTAGTTTTAAGCAAGGCAGTCCAGAGTGTCTCTGGATCATGTTCAACAGCCCCCGGCACGGGTGTTAATGGTGGTGTCGCTTTTCGAGCTCTCCCGATGATCTTGCCAGATGTATCGAATACGATGCTCCGGAGATTCGAACCTCCTGAATCAATGACAAGAATGTGTCCAGTGGTCATCTGAACCATCACTATGATATTAGATAATTGGTCTATATTACTTTGGTTGTTTCAAGCCAAGATCCACCAGTTGCCCGTACACGAGTGCGACAAGAATGTTAACCAGTAGATCAGCCCGGGGCAAGTCTGTTCGACCGGGGGCTTCTTCCGCTGCGAATTTCTCCACCACTGTTCGAACACTTCCAGATTTCTCGAATTCACGCTTGACGTAATCCTTGAAAAAGATAGAGAACTGGCGGTTTTCTTCAAGCACCTTGGTGACGTTTTCCTTTCCCATCACCGTTCCAAAGTGACAGTAACCTGCATTCGTTGGTTCCAAAGCAATTATCTTTTCAAGGCTTTCCATGTATTCTTTGAAAGTGAAATCGGGTGGCATGCTGGTTCCGAACGTTACCAATTTCCGTGAATGGAAGAGTGTACCTGCTGCTTCCCCCGTGAAACAGAACACATTTTCACCGTTCCGGTTCATGGTTGGACACACGTGGTCGGGCACGTGACCTGGTGTGCTCACCAGGGAAAAGGATTCACCATCCTCCAATCCAGGAATATCAAGGGGAGTATCCGTTTCCACGATTTCATAGGCGTTTTCAGGAAGTGGGATCATTTCACCAACGAAATCGCCAAAAGTTCGCCGTGCGCGCTTCAAATGGAGAGAGGCATCTTGTAAATGTTCCATTGTCTCTCTCGTGGTTAATATCTTCACGCTTGGGTTGAATTTCATGATTTTCTTCCAGAGCTTCCATCCGCCACCGAAATGATCAAAATGAAAATGGGTTGGCACGATAAAGGTAATGTTGGCAGGATCCCAACCGTTTCTTTTGATGAATCGAACCAATGCACGCACGTCATCCGATGTACCAGTGTCCAGTATCAAGAGACACTTGCTTGTCTTCAGGACGAATGCCGAGCAGAGCCGTTTCATCCCATACTGGTTTAAATCCACGTGGTATAGTCCTTCCGTGACCTTGCCTGTTTCACCAAAAATTGCACCCGTCATGGTTCATTATACCCGTTCTTGTGGTTCTAGAAAAATCTTGTGCTTTCTAACCTCTTGGGGTAATCCGAACGAACGTGTCAGGGTATCCGTTCTTGCACCCTTCAGGGTACCATGGGACTCGGAAGTCAAGGCATGTTTCTCGTGGGCATTAACGCAAGGCCATCCATTCAATCCTAGTCCATTTAGCGTGAGTTGGATGTTTTAATAATCGCCGGGCCCAATATGGTGTTGAACATGGTGCATCGTAGCTTGCAAGGATTCAATGGAAAATCGATCGGAATACTGTCCTTGGCTCTGGTCGCATGTGGTGTTTTCATTCCCATATCAGAGTACTGGGGCGTGAGAACTCCTGCTCCGGTCTTGGAATGGAATGGACAACCTTTCCGTCCCATTGGAGTCAATTATTATCCCAGGGATCACCCGTGGACCGGCACGTGGACGGATTACAACGCAACCGAGCTCAGGCAGGACTTGGACAGGATCGTGGCTCTTGGTGGAAATTGCATTAGAACATTCATTCAATGGGAGCTCATCGAACCTCAAGAAGGCGTGTACAATGTGACTATCGTGAATAGGGTCATGGATTTCTTCGATGCTTGCAGCGACAAGAACATCGCCATCATGTTTTCCTTCTTTGATTTCGGTCCACCCGATTGGTCTGGGTACACGAGCGAGGAACAGGATCAGATGTACGTGGATCCAAGCTTGATCACTCGCCAAGTCGCTCAACTTGAATATCTTATTCCACTCTTGAATGAATCGAGTGCTGCATTTCTTTGGGATCTTCGGAACGAACCAAGAAGCAAAACAGTTTCCCGGGAACAGTTTTCGGCATGGGTTGCCAACTTGACAGCTACCATCAAGAACTTGGGAGATACTCACTACGTGGCAGTTGGCGGGGGGTGGGATAATTTCGAAGATCCATCCATCTATGCAGATCTTGACGTGGACCTTGTCTGCATGCATTTTTATGGTGCAAGGGACAAGCCAAACTGGAAGCGGAGGTTCCAATCCTATATCGAGGAGTTTTCTGCCACCGGGAAACCCGTTATCCTGCAAGAGTTTGGTTGGCCTACTTGGGAAGGCATTGGGATTACCGAGGAGATGCAGGCGTGTTATTACAAGGCAATTTTTGACGAATGTGATCGTTCAGGCGTTGCAGGCATCATGCCGTGGTGCTTGTGGGATTTTACGGTTGATCTCGATTGGCGGAATGAGGGGGACCATTCGGAAGAGCATTTTGGCCTACTTCGGGTTGATGGCACTTGGAAGCCATCTGGCCAAGCATTCCGCGATTATGCCACGGGGAACCATCGCAGGACGTGGAATATCAACATGGGAGGGCGGTTTTGAAGATGGAAAGGGACGCCGTGAAGGATAAACCACGTTCGGTGCCAAAAGGCAACAATTCATCGGAGGAGATTGCAGGAATGCACCGCGACATGAAAGGAAGAATGAATTTGTCAAATTTCATTTTCCAACCACACCGAACCATGATGATCATGTTTTCCAGGGACGTGCCGGGAGTAACCTTTACTAAAATGCTCGGGTTGCAAATTGCGAGCCTTTTCGCGGTGGTGGCTTGCATCCAGTACTGGTGGTTCGGCCAGCTCTACTTGAAATCATCCTTGCTCTTGCTCGGGTTCCTCGCTGGTGCATCATTGATACCAACCATCACTCTGAAACCCGGGCGGTACAAGAATACCATCCTATTCAGATCCATGCTCCTTACCATTCCCGCAGTGACCGCGAGCGTGATCATGGTGGTATTCCGCCTCGGATTCATTGCATATATTGACTCGTATCTTTACCGCTCTCCCTTGCTGGTTGCCCTGTTCCTCGGCTTCTCACTGGGAACAGTGTTCATGAACACGTGGTGTAGGAAGGTAACATTGGAAGGCAGGAAAACGTTGAGAAAAACAATGGTAAACGTGATGCTAACATTCGTGGATTTATTGCTCATCGCAGGAGTCATCCTCCTCTTGCTAAATTTCGAAGGAATGCTATCGTGGATTTCTTGAATCCGATTAGGAGTGGATTAAGTAATTATACTATTAATAAAAACATTGAAAATGGTTGAAATGTAACGTTGAAATCGAATAAAGTTGAACAAGATATGGTAGAATCCATTGAGTATTCATTTTGGAACAAGATCTTCAATCATGATAGCAGGGAAATGAATGAAATCGAGGATAATTCTGTTTCCCTGGCAGTCACTTCACCACCTTATAATGTGACTAAGCAATATGATGAAGATCTTACATTGAAGGAATACCTGGAACTTCTTGAGGATGTGATGCACGAAACGCTTAGGATTCTCAAGCCAGGTGGTATTTTTGCCTTGAATATTGCAAATGTCGGAAGAAAACCATATATTCCCTTGAATTGTTACATTATCCACATTTTCATGAAATTGGGATACGAGATCGTTGATGAGATAATATGGAACAAGGCTGCAAGCGCAGGGGGTTCATGTGCGTGGGGAAGCTGGAAATCCGCTTCAAATCCATGCCTAAGGGATGTGCATGAGTACATAATCATTGCTAGGAAGAAAAGCGGAGCTAAAAAAAATAAAATCCCCTTTGAAGATGTGATCCATGAGGACTTACCTGTAAAA
>WJJB01000428.1 GCA_014729935.1 Candidatus Bathyarchaeota archaeon
GAATCAATCATTCATAACCATGGCATACCTGTAGGTAAAGATCATCATGATGCAGCAAATTACCGGCCCAGAAATTGCGATATTGGTCATGTACCTGGCAAGTGCCACGATACTCTGTGCTATCGGAATAAAGATCCTCAAACGCTCAAAGCAACCAGGATTGGAAAACGTCCTGTACCTCGGGGCGTATATTTTTTGCATTGGTATCTTGCAGGCAATTATTGCGATGGGTTTTTTACCTTGGGAAATGAAATTATTTACTATAAACTTGAGGGCTTTCATTGGTCCTGCCACTTTTTATGTAATCTTGCTGTTTATAATCATGTTCGTCAAGGAAACGTTTTACAAGCTAAAGAAAGGCCCATATAACTTTGCGGTTGCATTTTGTTCTATTATCTTCGGTGCAATCCTCACCTTGGAAATTTTAAACGAATCAGGAATCCTGACGATGCAAGAAACTTTCATGGTCGTGTTTATCAAGGGTCTCCTGAACGATTTACTTGCGAACCCTTTAGTTTTTGGATGGCAAGTACTAGTGGCACTTTCCACGCTCATGCGGCTCAAAGACAGAGATGTTCCACGATACGTGATGAATCGATACTTAATATACGCCATCGGTTGCTTCTTGTATATTGGCAGCGGGATCATCAATTCAACTGGCATCTACATGCATATCATCTTGAATCCTGGAATCATGGTTTATTTCCAAGTTTTTGCCGAGTCCATGATCGTAATGTTTTCCATCATCTCGTATTTCACCTGGATCAAGCCAAAACCGAAGACCATGAAATCAATCCCTGTTGGTGATGAGCTCCGTGAAATCAAGGAAGGATGATGCATCTTCATCCATCTTCCAGCAAGTACCTGGGATCATCCAAGAAGGCTTTTTCAAAGTAAACCAAGACTTGGTGTTTACAGAAGTAAATGATGTATTATGCCAGATCACGGGATTCACAAGGGACGAGATTCTCGGCACGAATCTTGATACATTCCTACCGCATTCACTTGCTGATTCCCGATCCAAGGAAATGAAGAATATGGTCCGGGAGGGCGGCAAGGGAACTTTACAATGGCGCAGCCGGTCCGGAAAAGTGAAAAAATTTTTTCATGATCGCAATCGCCTTGTATGAGGAAAATGGTGGTTACACGGGAACCATGGCAATGATTATGGACATTGCAGGGATCTTGGATCATCAAGTGCAGGAAAAAATCCACGCGGATTTGGAAGATATCGTGGCATGGGTTACCGTGGAATTCATGAACCTAGCGCCTGGAAAAATTTCAGAGGGCATTGATTCCCTGCTCGGGGATCTTGGATCTTTCTTCAATCTTGATAGCATCCTTTTCCTGAAATACAACGATGATGCAGGCACACTTGAGCTTGAACGGGAATGGGAAGTATCTTCTATCGATGGACACCTCGCACGCGTGGATCTTCCAAAATTGATCAAGGGAACCATTTTGAATGATTTGAAGAGGGATAAATGCATTGATATGAAGCATCTCCCGGTTCACGCGTCTTCAAGCGGTATATTGGCCGAATTGATGGGATGCATTGTTATCCCTGCAACATTCCATGGGCACCTTCATGGTGCCTTTGCATTCCAATCGTACTCGCGTCAAATCCGTTGGAAGAAGGATATTGTTTTCCTATTGAAACGCATCGGGTTGATCATTGCTAGTGCATTAAGTCGAGCAAGAAATCTTCTGCAATTGCAAAAAAGGGAGGAGATGTATCGTACACTATTTCAATCTGCCAAGGATCTCATTTTCCTGCTACAACCAGATGGTAAAATAATGTCCGTGAATCAGTCGTTTATTAGCACGATGCATTATACTCAAGATGAGCTCGTGGGCAAGGATCTCGGAAATATAGTGGTAACAGCCGATAAAGGGAGGCTCGATGAGATAATTCACCAGCTTTTCTCGGGAGATTCCACGGAAAGCATCTTGGAAATCCAAGGTCTAACCAAGGAAGGGACATCCCTTCCCCTCGAAATCAGCTTCTCGAGTCTAGCGAGGATATTTGAAGATGTCCGATTCGTTGGTATTGCACGTGATCTAACAAAGCGAAAGGAAGCGGAACGACTAACCAAGATTGCATATCAACGGTTAAAGAAAATGAATGAATTGCGGAAAGAATTCATCGCCAACACGAGTCACGAGCTCAAGACGCCACTCACCGTCCTATGTGGTGCCTCGCAAATGCTAACCCGCCATTTTCACAAGTTATCAAGCCAAGAAATGTACAAGTATGCAAAATTGATCGATAAAGGCGCGTTGAGACTCAGGAACTTGATCTTGAATTTCGTTGATTTTTCCAAGATTGAAACTGGACAATTCAAGATGGTGACACAAAAGGTCGATCTAGTTAGCATCTTGCAAGAAGTGCTTGAAATGATATCGGAGGGACTCGATGAACACGGCCATCACTTGAAGGTGGATGTCCCACGTGAGCTCGTGGTGCTCGGGGACAAGCCATACATCGAGAAAGTGATCCTGAATCTCATCACCAACGCCGTCAAGAATTCACCAAATGCAACGCACTCGCACGTGCGTATTTTTTCAACAGGAACAGAGGCATGTTTCAGCGTAAGAGACCACGGGGTCGGCTTGACGGAACGAGAAAAGCACCAGCTGTTCAAGAAATTTGGTCGCATCGAAAGGGAAAACACGAACACGAGCATTCAAGGTGCTGGCTTGGGATTATTCATCAGCAAGGAAATCATCACCAAGCACGGGGGAAGGC
>WJJB01000429.1 GCA_014729935.1 Candidatus Bathyarchaeota archaeon
ATTGGATCATGTACGAGTTCCTTCCAACAGATGGGTTCAACGCGACGGATATACTTGAAGACATTTCCAACACGTATTTTGATATATACTATCCACCCGACGATCAGGTTTATTACACGAGTGATAACGTCACCATTGATTTTGATTTTAATTTTTATACCAACTTGAGTCTCGTGAACGACGTGTACTATTATGACGTGCTCGATGAGACCAATTCATCAATTTTTGGTAGTCCACAGACCATCATTCCCTTCCCATTCATTACCTTGGGAGTTACAGACTCATTCACTGTGTACTCGCCAGGGGATTATCAACTGTTCGTGTGGACGGAGGTGAATGCCTCGGGCATCAACTATCCCGTGATTTCTCAACCAAAAGAATTTTCAGTGGTGCATACCAATCCCGGGAACGCGAGCATCAGGATTGATTATCCCTTCAATAATACCATCCTGAACACTAGCGGCATCAATATTAACAATGATAATATCGTGGCAAGTATCAATAACTCGAATCCCGTCTTGGACGTTTATTTCGAAATAGATGGCATACCGGGTATGAATTATACCCTTGCCACCCTTGGTAGCGCGATGACCGGTGCCCTGGCTAATGGATGGCACACGGTTCAAGGATTCCTGCGAACGGGAGGGACTGATCCCAATTACGTTCCTTCAGATATCGTTCATTTCTTGGTTGATGTTGAGGATGGAGCGGTTATTATCGATTATCCTCTCTTCGGCGATGGAACTTCAGGGGTGAATTACAGCAGGTTGGGTATTCCCTTGAATTATTCAATTTCAACAACATCCACCATTCAATACGTTAATTACAGGGTCACTGGTGCTTCAAGCATTCCATGGACGAATATCCCTACCATGGGGAATATCACGTTTGATGTCACCCATGATGGCCAACATACCATTTATCTTGAAATTAGGACGGACCGGGGCTTCATATATGCCTCCAGGGACTTCTTCGTAAATCAAGCGAATTTCATGGACATGTATATCAATGGAACGAGTCATTTCACGACGGGTATCACGGATTCAGAAAATCTGGTTATCCACGTGCACGCGTATTCTTCAGGCGGAGTCGATATTACAGGGGAAACCGTGCAATTCCTTGATGTAACTGATAATGTAATTTTGGGCACGAGAACCACGAATGGTACCGGAGAGGCTATGCTAGAACTGAACGGAACGAACTTGCCCTCTCTCTCTACAGGCGTTCATGAAATAGAAGCAACCCTTGCCTCGTCACCCCCTGCGACCAACACGTCATATTTTGCAATGGATAGAACCATGATTCTCACTATCGTTGCATTAAATCCCAATAACGGCTCGGATCATTATTTCATTCGTTCCACGGGGGGCTCAAATCCTGGAACCACCTTCCAACTGGGCGGAAACCTTCGAAATTCCTCAGGGGGCATCATCCGTAATGCTTTCATTTCAGTGAATGTTGACGGGGGCACCAATGGACAAGATCTGGTATATAGCCAGCTTCTTGCAAACACCGGTGCTACAGGGAACTTCATATGGTCCGGTGCCGTGGATTCCACGCTCGCCACGGGTTTGCACGTGTTGAATGCATCCTTTACAGGTATCATCAATGCTTTTGGTCAAAATTTCACTTTCACGCAAGCAATGGCATCTGACGTTAGATCAATTAATGTTACCGCCAATACATCGATTTCAGTAGATTTCACGCCAAAAGTAGTAGAGATTTTCAGTAATATAACCATATCTGGTTCATTAACTTACGATAACTTGACTGGTATCGCTGGTGAAACTGTACAGCTTGATATATATTATTTAATCGACGGGTTGGTTCAATCCTCTGATAACATTATCACCACCACGACAGGTGCAGGGTTATTTTCGGTTGACTATGAAGTGCTTGAAGCAAGCGATAGGATACGTGTCGAGGCAACATTTACTTCATTAGATCCCTTGATTGAAAGCTCGAGCAATGTTGTTGAGGGTTAATCATGAAGATCAGAGGAAAAGTTTCTCGACAAGCGAAAGGAAATGCGTTCTTAATGGGAACGCTATTTCTCCTCTTGCTATTTCCCGTGCTCACTTTCGCTTATAATCAGGCAAGAAACCATTTCGCGTCGGGTGATCCCAAGTATTCTGGTTCCGTTAATACCAGGATCTACATCTCGCAGATCACTCCAGATCCATACACGCAAGCCCAAGGGTCGTCTTTCACCGTTAACGGTTACGTGACCGTTGCAAATATATCCAACCAACCAAACTGGGATCCATGGCCTGGGGTGTCGGTAGCCTTGATCATGAACAATTCTCACGTGTGGGAGAATGCCAGTGCAGACAGTATAGTGAATCAAACAACAGATTCATCCGGTAATTTCTCGCTCGTCTATGAGATTCCATACAATCATTCGGTGGGGGATTGGAATCTTTCCGTGGGACTTTCACCAATCACGGGGTACAATTACACGTATAATCCATCCGCGACGCCAGTATTTGACGTGAATATCACGGCGAACGTGAACGTGCAAGTGTTGGGAACCACCCCTGATGCTATCTGGTTGAATGAACCCTTTACCGTGCATGGAAATCTGGCAACCGAAGGGGGAGATCCCGTGCAAGGTGTGACTGTCGACGCGAGCTTTGGAGGGACATACAACTTCACTTCCAGTCCCACGAATGCAACTGGTGGTTTCTCGTTAAGCGTACCACCCTTGAATGCAAGTTATTCACTCGATCTTACCTTCACGGGGAGTGGTTATTATAATGGAGCCTCTAACTCTGGTATTTCCTTGCTTTTCGTTGATGATGCGTTTCATGTATTCTCGGGACAAGTATTGACCATCACACAAATCAATCCACGACCCGTTGGTTCTTTTATCGAAATTCGAGGCCAATTCACCTATAATATAACAGAAGTGGGAGGTGGTGATGGGTACGTGAAAGATCAGCAAGTGGCCCTGTATTGGATCACCAATGATTCACAAGAGCAATTTATCGGAATTACCAACACCACATCAACAGGAACGTATTCACACCCCTACATCGTTAATGCATCCCAATACATTGATGAAGTGCTTTTCTACTCATTCAACGTACCTACTCAGGTAAAACTCAAGGTAGTGCTGCTCACCCTGCCAGGTATTGAGTTCAATCGAACATTATGGATTCGTCCCAGCATGAACATGACCCTCCACCCCTCCATGGATTATGCCATTTTCCGAAATGAACCAATGTGGGTGGAGGGGAACATTTCGCCTGCAATATCCGGTTTAGATATAGCCGTGGACCTTTATTACTCGAATGGAACCGTGTTCAGATACAACGATTCACACCATGATAGCTTTCTTCTTGGTGACATGGAAACGCTTCCAAATGGTAGATTTTTGTTTCAAGTGGACGGTGGCAGGATCAGTGGGGACCTCGATAACGCAACAATCATAGTAAATCCCAATTATGAATTGGGATATAGCAGCGTGTTTGCATCCACCGATATCATCTTTATCAACACCGTGTTATTCACGAACTTGAACGTTGGTAATAGTTCTTCGGTGACCGAGAATTCTGACCTTGTTATCCAAGGCTATGCAAGATCATTATTTGGGACGCCAATTAGGGAAAAGCCGGTTTACCTGAATTATCTTCTGCCCAGTGGCTCCTTCCAAGCAATGACCATAACTGGCGTGGATGGTTTCTTCTCGTTTCTAGTTCCCATAAACGTCACCGCAGGCCAGAATATTAGCTTGTTTATTTTCATGAATACCACTACAGGTGTCACGTATCTTTCTCCGAATTACCAAATCCAGGTGGTGGAAGCACCAAATTATAGTAATCTATTATGGTGGTTCATCCCAATAATTGCCGGGTTAATTGCAATGGGATTCATTTACGTGAAGTTACAAAAGAAGCAAGAAATTCAAAAAACAAGGAGTCTCTTGCAGCAAAAACTCGATATCGTTAGAGAATTAATGAATGCTGGCAAAATTCAAGAAGCGATTGCATATCTATTTCACCTGTTGAAAAAGATAGCCATCAGGCAGTATGATATTGAAGAACCCATCGAGGGTGAAACCGTTCGTGAATTCCTCATGATGCTCATGACGGAAAAAGGAGTGGAACCCGAGCTTTGCTTTGAATTCATGAACATGGTGATGGAAGGCTTGTACAGTCACCACCAGATAAACGATGAAGCACACGTAAGTGAGACGGTTAAGCTCTTTGGCGAATTATATCGCGCCATGACAAACGATTACTCCGAATTGATAGAATTATAAGTGAAAATGTAGGTTACCGTGATAATATTGATTAACTAGAAGAAAAAGAGAGTATCAAGGAATACTATACCAAGTAGACAGTTGATCACCATGGCAAGGAAAAAGAAAAAGAAAAAGATGTCATCTCGCGACATTAGGAATTTCACCAACAAGAAAATCAACAAGGTTCGCATGTTGCTCGATTCAGGGAAAGAATTGGAATCCATCGTGTATTTATTTCACATCTTGGCTTGGTTGATTGAAGAGAAATACGAGATAAAGAAAACACCCTCGGATACCATCAAGGAATTCTTCACGAGCTTGGTAATGAAACAAACCATACCAGCTGATAACGTCCATCCATTTGTTAGCTTGTTCGAGGAGCTTCTCTACAGCCATCACGAACTGCCAGGGAACACCCTTGCAAAGTTCCAAGAGAAATGGGCTACCTTGTACAAGGATGTTATTGGTGACACCCCACCGTCCATTTAATTTGTTCGGATGGGATGATCAAGATTCACATCTGTTGACAATTAGATATTCAGGAAAAACACGAAACCTGTGAATACGTTTAAACCACGTGATATACATGGTTAGAATAGTGGGAAAGGTTCGATGGGCAACCATCATCGCACTTGGTTTGATGATTGGCTTGGTTGCTTTATTCATTCTCATCCTAGGTAACACTATATGCTGGGATTGTGGTTGGGGGGAGATATTATTAGGTTTGCTTTTTCCATTCTTGGCATCGGGACTCGTTGCGGGTTT
This sequence comes from Candidatus Bathyarchaeota archaeon, assembly GCA_014729935.1. Taxonomy (GTDB): domain Archaea; phylum Asgardarchaeota; class Lokiarchaeia; order Sigyniarchaeales; family Sigyniarchaeaceae; genus WJJB01. The sequence goes on from WJJB01000429.1 coordinate 5,012, forward strand.
TATCGGTGGACTTGTTGCCCATACCGGCAAGCATGGGCTACTTCCTGGCATGATAACGGCCATCGTGGTCACTTTAATTCAAGGAGTTTTGATTCTCCTAAACGCAACACTCGGTCTTAACACCGTCCCAACGGATGTGGAGGAGAATCCCATGACCTTTTTCATCCCTGTGATATTTATCCTGATCACGATGTTGCCCATGGGAGCAATTGGGGGTGCAATATCATTGCGTAATATCACCCTCTCTCCACCCGGGAAGGGGGAAAAGGAAAAAGGTCTCTTTTCTGCATTCAAGAAACCCCTCTTCGTCGTTATATTCATCTTGGCGTGGACCCCCTTGATCGTTCCGTTGCTATCCATCGATACAAATATTGATAAGCCATACTCGGCTTGGAATGACAAACCTTCTGGTATGAACACATTCAAGGAGCAGGTGGAGGCAGCGGGATACACGAATACGGTGTCCTGCATAAGTTCCTATTCCCTGCTTTCTAGAATAGAAGAACAAAGCCTATTGGTGATCTTGGGACCTAATCGCTTTTTCAATCCAATTTCGGATGTACCATTCCTCATCGATTTTTTCAGGAAAAATGGTTCGATGCTCATAGCCCACGAGCAGGGGAGCACCTCATGGTTAATGTATGATGCATTTGCTGCATCACTGCCGAGCTTGGCAACGGGAGGAAGCATCTTCCCGTTCATGATGTTTTCTCAAGGTATTCTGAGAGATAACGTTTCTTATTACAAGGAGAACCAATTCCCCGTGATCGGTGCTGGAAATCTAGGATCCCATCCAATCACGAGCGGGATCTCTAGTATCGTCCTGAACAAGGCAGGGGGCCTCGTGACCATTCCAGGAATGGATATATTCGGATGGGAAATCGTAGCAACGTCTACTGATGGGTACTCCTGGGTTGATAGGAAGCAAGAAGGATATCCTGATGGGAATTACCAATACAATCCATCTGTTGATAAGTTCGATATTCCCATAGAATTCGAATGGGCTCTAAAGAAAATGGGTATCACCATCGTGGGAGGGGTTCCCATGGGTGGCTTCCCTATACCCGTCATCGCCGCCACGCAATATTCCACTGGAGGTTCGGGAGGGCGGGTGGTTTGCACATCGGATGCATCGATATTTTCTAATCAAATGATCTCCCTTCCTGGATTCGATAATCTTCAATTTGCCTTGAACTGCATCGATTGGTTGACTGGTTCCAACACGAGCATGAAGATCATCTTCGATGAGGCTCATCTGAAGCCAGGCACCTTCCAAGATACCACCGTGCCTGCTATATATGGAACGGTTTTAGGATACGTGGGATATCTTTCAAGTAATTGGTTTACGGCGCCCTTCTATCCCTTCATTGCCTTGGTATCCATCAAGCGCTGGTTACCAAAAAGTGAGACCGAAAAATTGAAGGAAGAACGCAAAAGGAAGGCACGGGAAGAGAAGCGCCAGAAAAAACTTCAAAAGAAGGCAAGAAGAAAACGCAGGGTGTTAGGAAAGCTCGTGTATGGCAAGAAGCTTACGAAGCGGGAAAAGAAGAATATTCAAGGCGTGTTGAAGAAATCCACTTATTTCATGCAGAAACTCACGTGGTACATGGAGCAATCTGAATACAACCAGGCACTTGGGCTGTTATACAATCGTTTGAAACGGCTAATAGGAAAGAAGTTTGGATCAGGGACATCGCATGATGTCGTGATCCATGCCATCATGGAAAGAAATCCAAGTGTAAATCACGGGAGCTTGACAAGGTTCTTCAAACAGATGGAACGGGTTGTGTCAAAAACTCGAAAGCTGCGGGTTCGCAGGCAAGACTTTTTCGAGAAGTTGTACTTCGAGATGATAACCGTGCAAGAATATATCGAGAGTATCCAAGAGGAGTATGTACCTTAGCTATGAGATTTGAATGAATGGTTAATGTGATGATTATGAGTGTAAAGAACAAGAAAGTTCCAGAAATGCGCATTATCGACATGACAGATATTCGTGTCAAGGCTCAACAAGTATTATCCGAGGTGGCAAAGGTAATCGTGGGATACACAGATATCCTACAAAAAGTCTTCATTAGCGTGTTATGCGATGCCCATGTTCTCCTAGAAGGACTTCCTGGGCTTGCAAAGACCGTCATGGCAAAAACCTTTGCTAGAGTTTTAGGATGCACTTTCCGTCGCATCCAGTTCACTCCCGATTTGCTTCCTGCAGACATCACTGGTTCCCAGATCTTCAACCAGAAGTCAAGCGAATTCGTGTTCAAGAAGGGTCCCTTGTTTTCGAACATCGTGCTTGCTGATGAAATCAACCGGGCAGCACCAAAAACGCAATCAGCCTTGCTCGAATCGATGGCCGAGAAACAGATCACCGTGGAGGGAAAAACGTACCCATTGGATAGTCCATTCATCGTGATTGCAACGCAAAACCCCATCGAGCAGGAGGGCACATATCCCCTTCCTGAAGCTCAGCTGGATAGGTTTTACTTCAAGATCAACATGGGATATCCCGAGTCTGATGATGAAGTGGAAATCATGCGCCGGCAGGTGAAGGGCATACATAGGGACGTGGATTCGATTCTAAATCCTGAGGAAATAGTGGAATTGCAAAAGAAACTGGATTTCGTTTGGATAAATACCAGGATCTTGAGATACATCAGGGATGTTACCACACGGACAAGGGATGATCCCCAGATTGCCATTGGGGCAGGACCTCGTGCCAGTCTCGTTTTGATGAAGGCTTCTAAAGCTCGGGCTGCCATCCTCGGTAGGAATTACGTGATTCCAGATGATGTGAAGGATGTTGCATTTAACGCACTCAACCACAGGATGCAATTGAAGCCAGAAGCAGAGCTAGAAGGTGTATCCAAGGAATCTGTTGTAAATCGAATATTGGAGGAAATTCCCGTTCCAATTTGAAAGGGATATGAGAAAATCATCGTGAAATTAAATGCTTGCGGGTAGAGGAAAGGTTCTGGTGGGAATCGGGGTATTCTTACTTACCTTCGGTTTTTCGATGATTAATTTCTTCCTTATCACGTTTGGATTGTTTACCATCCTAAGCGCGGTGATATCCCTTCCAATCTTCGATTTAAAGATCAATATCGATAACCTGAAAGTGAGCAGGGAACTTTCGAAGAAGAAAATATTCCAAGACGATTTCATTCACGTGAAGGTGAAGATTAGAAATCGGGGCAAAAAGCGCTTCGACTTCGTCGAGATTCAGGATACTTTCCCCAGGGAATACTTCAATTGCGTCATCGGGGAACCCTTCATTTCCACCCGAATCGATGGAAAGAAGACCTTGGAATTCTCCTACATCTTGAAACCCAAGCTGCGAGGCGAGTTTTATCTTGGTCCCATCGAGTTATCAGTGAAGGATAGATTGGAATTCAATAATGAAAAACGCGAGGTTCCCGATTCCTATACCAAGCTCATCATCTATCCCCCGTATGGCGACATTCGGAAGATGGAAGCACTCCGAGGTCGTTCGGTGGGACGCATGTTTGGGGCTCACCGGTCGGTCCAAGTTGGCACCGGAACAGAATTCCATGGTATCCGGCAGTACCAGTTCGGAGACGAGTTCAGGAAGATAAACTGGAAAGCCACTGCCCGGACAGGGAACATCATGGTGCGGGAGTTCGAGATGGAAAAGAACATTAACGTTCTCATCGTGCTTGATGCAAGCTCCACGATGGGTGCAGGCGAGCAATTAAACACGAAGCTGGAATTCTCCATCAGGGCAGCCATGGTGCTCTGCAAGGTTGCACTTGAACATAGAGATAACATAGGCGCCGTGATATTGCAAAATAACCCTAAGGAAAAAAAGCGAGATCCCATCAAGAAGCTTGAAACTGGAGGTGGGAACCAGATGATGTTCAAGTTCCTTGATTTCATCGCCACAACCCGCGCATTGGGCTCGAAGAGCTTGGCTGTTTGGATGGATTCACTAGTCAAGCGATTGAGGAAACGCCACCTCATCATCCTACTCTCGGACATGGAAGCCCCACATGAGGATATCAATTTAATGTACAAGAAAGCACGAGCGAGAAGTCATGAATTATTGATCATCTCTCCATTCTCCCCTTGGTTCGAGGTATTTGGAAGGGAAATGACCGCAGCCGAGCGAGGCATAGCAGAAGCAATATCTGAAGAGATGATGCAGCATATTTTGGAAGCCAGGCAAAAAGCACGATCTTTTGGAATCCCACTCATCAGCGTCGGTCCTGATAACATCATTGAACGGACAATTAATGAATACTTGAAAGCCAAGCAGAAGGGAAAAGCACAATTATAATCAAAATCCAAGACAGTTGATAGAAATGGCAAGAATATTCATGCGCGTTCTCCAAGTAATCACCATCGTCATGTATTTTTTCGTTTTTTCCGTAATTATCAGTGTATTTGCTCCTGATACTTGGCAATTAAATAGTTTTGGCAAGATCTTGAACGCCTTGAAGAACATGGTCATGTATGGCTTATATTTTTGCTTGGCATTTGTGGGAACAAAAGGAGGTCCCTTCCTCACGGGTTCCCTTACTACTGGGGTGCCATTTGGCGAAACGTCAGAACACATCTTTTACCAATTTCTCAACATGACCTTCAATTTAACGACGCCTGATGGCACGCCAATTCGGTATACATCTTTCAATCAAGTGCTCAAAGACGGGTACGGGACGGTTGGTTCCATCCCATCCCTTTACCTGGACCAGCTTACAACCATCTTGCGAAATGCATACATGCTGGTTCTCATCTTGCTGGTCATCCTTTCAATTTTCTACGCGTTCATGTTCATCTTCAAGTCGGACATGAAATACTCTCTCTACGCGATGGTAACATTGGTGGCTCCCATAATCGTGGCTATCTTGCCAGACATGATTATCAATTTATTGGAAATATCTGGCCTTTCACAATTAATCTCGGGTGATTGGGAGAATTTTCTGGTGGTTTTCAGGACTGAATACATACCACAAATCAATTTCCGCCAAGATTTCTTGTTAATTGATCAAATTCCACCAGGATTCGGTTTCTTCGCAGTTCCAGGGGTTCTTGTCGCGTTTCTCATGTACATCTATCTCGAGTTTTCCTTCCAAACTGCCTATGTTGCACGGGTTACAAACCCTTCAATAACCCGGACGAAACGCTTGGAATCGCAGATCGCCCTCTTGGGCGAAAGCTCCGCCTTCATGGAATCTGAGAAGGAGGCAAGTTTGCGGGGTCAAGAAGGCAAGCCAAGTGAGGAAGAGAAGCCTAAATTAACCATTAAAAATTTCTTCACGGGGGCAGGCATCAATGCCATAAAGGACCTGATCGAAAGAAGGGAACGCGTTATGGAAAAGGAACAGATGGAAGAGGTGATGAGTGACACGCGTCGCCTTAATTCGTATATTGACCGATTGTTTGAAATCGATCCAGATGCAAGATCGACCCTCACTGCAACAGGATCTGCTCCATCACAGCGTAACATGGTTTCCTCCTCTCTCATCAGCATGACGCTTAGGTTAGTGTCAATCTTTGGTTTGGTATACCTCGTGGCAAACCCGATTCTGATTTTCAGGGTATTCAGGGTACCGGATATCATCGAATCATCTGTGGGGTTCTCAAGCCCAGAAGCAATCGTTACCTCTCTGGTTCCTGTCGTGTTGCTATTCCCACTTGTTGCGTTCATTATCAGGACCTATAAGCAATACAAGTTAAGCAAATCTCATTCACGAAGGGAAAAAGAATCAGATCTTCTAAAGAAGATCAGTCAATTGCGTGATATCGAAGAAGAGGAAACAGTGTTTGATGGAGAAGCTCCCCAGATCCCCTCCATTTAAATATCCCAGATCCTGCGAAACTTTTTTCCTTCTTGCCCTTTTTTCCATACCATGGAAGATACATGGATCGTAACGGGCGGGTGCGGATTCATAGGTTCTCATCTCACTCGTGCATTGGTAGAAAAAGGATATCAAGTGAAGGTTATAGATAATCTCTCTTCCTCGTCCATTGATGGAATTGAGGACTTGATTGATTCGGGTGATGTCGCTTTCTTCAAGGAGGATGTCAGAGATCAAGATTCACTCGAATCGATAATTGATGGAAGGGAAATTGGCATGTATCATCTTGCCGCCGATCCCAGCGTGAGGGAAAGCGTCGAGAAACCTATCGAAAGCTTCGAACAAAACGTCAGGGGAAGCATGAATCTCTTGGAGATAATGCGGCAAAAGGGAATCAAAGAAATGATTTTTGCCTCATCCGGTGGCACGTTATATGGTGACGTGGAAACATTTCCCACCAAGGAAACCACTCCGCTTCGTCCAATATCCCCATATGGGGCTTCAAAAGCAGCCGTGGAAATGTATCTCTCCGCGTATGCTAGTTCATACCACCTCGATATTGTATCCTTGAGATTCGCCAACATCTATGGACCTGGATCAAACCATGGCGTAATGCATGATTTTTACAACAAGCTCATGGAAGATCCCAGCAAGCTCACGATATTGGGTAATGGAAAACAAGCAAAGGGGTACCTCTACATTGATGATTGCGTGAAAGCCATCTTGCTTGTGGGCACTTGGATATCTGCCCCTGGGAATACCGGGTTCCATTGCTTCAACTTGGGAACCGAATCATGGACCACCGTGACCGATCTTGCCGAAATTATGGTGGATATTCTTGATTTGCAAAACGTTGAATTCAAGTACACGGGAGGGGAACGTGGTTGGACTGGTGATGTTTCGAAAAATCTCTTGGATATAACAAGGATAAAGGAACTGGGATGGCATCCTGAGACAGGGATAAGGGAAGGCATGAGCCTATTTATCCATTCACTTATGGAGAAATCATCACCTATCTAGTACCAGTCTTCTTGTGTTGGTCCTTGTGAAGTCCGATGGCATCTTTCATCGTGATCTTCCCCAAGAGAACCTTGGTGGCAAGGGAATGATTTATCGCGATATTCTCGTTCTCCTTCTTGGACAATTTCCGCGATTCATGCTGTACTTTCCTGACCTGTTTTCTCGTCGGGAATCTTCTTTCTGTTGAATGGTGATATAATTCAATGGGAACGCCCTCTCTTAGGGCAATATTAATGGCCGCCCTTGCATCCATGCCGAAATTGATGAAACGACTTTCATCAATGATGAAATAGGAGTTTGATCTAAATTCATTCACCATTTCTATCTTGAAGGGAACGTTGAATGAATCACCAAAGATCTTCAAGCAATTTAAGGTTCGCACGAGTTCCAAGTAATTCCCATCGCCGACCTTTATCATTATTTTAGGTGCATCATTTCCACCATGATTTGGTCTTTCCTCCTCCACCTCCCCATCTTCTCCTTTCATGCAGTAGGCAGATAACTTTTCCTGCAAGACGGAAGCCATCACCTTGCAATTTGAAGGAATGGTCGTGGCGTCAATGAAGGTATCATCGAGGAAAAATGCCAGCCCCATTTTTTTGGATCCTGGATCGACACCCACCAGCACGGAAGAGCAGGATTTGATTCCAGTATCGATCCATACTCTCAACATCTCGAAAAATTGCCGGATTTTTTCCTCAGAAAAAGGATATCTGGTGTCATCGAAAGAAAATGCAACGATCTGGCGGGGTAATTCTTGCAATTCGGTCCACGTGGTAATAATGGCAATTGTGGATAGCTTCATGTTTGAATAACGGGATACCTTGGCAGGTTGCACGTGCTTGAATTTTATTCCTGCTCGACCGAGTTCTTTGCTCATGAGATGAAAGAATTTGGCATTTTCAGTAGCCACGATCAAGCGAGAGCGGAAATATTCTATTTTTACATGACCTCTGTTGATGATTGCTTCATGTAAAATAGCTCCTTGAGTGATATAAGTCTTGTATGGGGATTTCCTTGTTGATGCTTACAAGTAACCGTTAGGAGCCTTTCATCCAAGACGTCATGCGTTACCATGTGAATATCAATACTAGTCCAATAATTGATGATATTCGATGCAACTGGTTTTTCTTCAAAGAATTCCTCTCCTCCAATACCCTCATCCACCTTCATCAAGCGCGGAGAAACAACGCATAGGATGGCAATGCGTTGAACTCGTGCAATATGCCGCAACATCCCGAACTGCATAGCTAGTCTTTTGTTTATTTCATTGGGATTTTCTGATAACAACGCCAGCTTTCCATATAACCGTGTTATCTCGTCGATGATGATAAAGCTTGGGTTTGATATTTGCTCCAATGCATCGATAGCACGATCTTCCAAAGATACGTCCATCCATCTCAAGGTCTTCCTGTAGCTTGCTGACCTGAGCATCTTCTCATCAGGTATGAAAAAGAACGGTGCATGCATTACCAATGTTTCTTGTTGGTCGAAATCACCCACGGGAATAATATTGACGTTGTCCTCGATCATCTCGATTTCTCTTGAATTAAAAAAACCATGGTTCTTCAAGAAAGTGAAGGTTTTCATTGCGGAGGCTGGTTGATCTGAGACGTATATCACCCTCCTTCCTTGAAGTGCTTGGTTTAAGGAAATATTCAAGGATAATACTGTCTTTCCAACCCCAGATCGTCCCCAAACCGTGCTAATGCAACCCGGTAAAACTAGGTCCCGAAAATGACTCCATGGCATGGCAATCATTTCTCCAGCTCAAGTACAATATCACGCACTATCTCTCTTGGCGCGAGAGTTTTTATTCCCGTTGGATTGAACTGGGTCCTGGATGCTTTCCATCCCCGTTCTTCAAGCTTTGAAATGATATCTTCCAATTTGGGGGGTCCGACTTTCATCTCCTTGCTGAGTTGGTGAATGTCAAAGGACATGACGGTCATGCCTGCTTCTTCAAAGCATAGGTGGATCTTCCTTTGCAAGCTCTTGCTTGATTGCTTGAGATCCATGGTGCGCGAGACTTGGTATACTTTCAAGCAAAATTGTTTATTTTGCAGTTCCCCTATCCAGATGGGGCCCCCGTGGTCCATTTTGTTTCCACTGCAAAATGGACACGTATCTTGCTTCACGATTGCTTCCATTGGAACGGTGAATTTATTCCAGCATATCCTGCATTGAACGATATAACCTACTTCCGGTAGGAGACGGTTTGCATGGGTTGCGCCGTGCTTGGTTTCCAAGACTAACTTGATGAAGTGTTTATCCGCCATGCTCAATAAGGGGGTAATACCAATATCTAGCTGCATGGCTTTCCTGGCAATAGCACCTACCACGATTCTTGCAGCTTGCTCAGCATGATATGTCACGTTTTTCAGGGGGATTGTTTGGTACTTCCGTCTGGCGGGCAAAAAATGCACTCCTGCAAGAACAGCCAAGTCAGTCGCATTCACGTGGAGCAACCCACGTTTTCTATCCAATGCTTCCAATGCTCCCGACATGTATTTCATCGGGTTACCAAACGGGTCCACGTCAATAACATCGAATCTTTCCTCCTTGTGCAATGCTTTCTGGTAGAGGAAATCATTAGCTCCACGGACATGCAACCCATGCTCACTTTCGTCAATCCCGTTCAACTTGAGATTCTGTCGGCAGCTCTTGATGGCTTTTGGGTTCATGTCCACGAAGTCCACGCGTGGTGATACATTCATGAGGTCAGTGATGTAACGTATTCCTCGTATTCCCGACCCGCAAAAAATATCTCCCATGGTGAGGGAATTGCGTTTACCACGGTTCCATGCTTGCACCGCAAAAACGGATAGGTCCCTGTTTTCCCCCATTTTGGGATTGTAAAAAACAGGCATGGCCTTGGTTGGGACGCCTTTTTGCTCCCACTTGCCCCCGCTACCATCATCGGGAATAAGGTATGCACGAAATAATGCATTTCCCTCCTTGATAATATCTTGTTCGGCTGGTGCCATGTGCTGATGGAAAATGTTTTTGGACCTTTGAAAATGTTATTATACGTGGTATCCCTCCTCCAAAGTGCAATATTTTTTCACCCTCGGGTTTAAACACCATGGGTAAGGATAAAAAATGGATTCATGAGAGGAAGCACGACCTGTATTACAGGAAAGCTAAAAGCGAACATTATTCTTCCCGTGCAGCCTACAAGATCATCCAACTGGACAAGAAGTATCACATTCTTCCACCATCTGGATGGGTATTAGACTTGTGTTGCGCACCAGGATCTTGGATGGAAGCCGTGACAACCAGGCAACCACAACTTCATGTCGTGGGAATTGACTTGAATCCCGTGCAGGCGCGTGCAAGTCAGATATCGTTTACACGTGGAGATATCCTTTCCGACGAGGTTATCGGGGAAGCCTTGAGGAAAGTGAAAAAGGAACCACCAATTTTCAATGTTATCATATCAGATTGCGCGCCAAAGTTCTCAGGAATCAAGGAGATTGATTTATACAAGCAACACGAGCTATCCATGAGGGTAGTTGAATTATGCCGCCGATATCTCGTAACTGGAGGCCATTGCGTGATAAAATACTTCCAAGGGAACTCGATGGACCAGCAGGAGCTTGAAAAAAACATCCGAGATGCATTCAAGCATCTATACAGGACAAAGCCGGATTCATCCAGGAAGAAATCAGCAGAATTTTATTACGTGTGCATGGAGAGAAAATGATTTCGAGGAATGGGACATGCTATTTTCCCTGTAACCAACTATTCAGCTTGGTGCACTTTAAGAAATTCACCAATGGGTCCGCACCGCATTTATCGAAATTCCTGCAAAAGAAACAGGGACTTTCCTCCAAGAAGGTCCATTTTTTTCCAGAGTCCTTTAAAACAAATGGAATAGTCGTCGTCTCACCCTTATAAATTACCTTGAGAACTTGATGTCCCTTGTCCAATTCCCGTTTGCGTTCCAAGACACCCTCCTCCTCCAATTTGGTTAATATTTGGTCCAAGTCCTCCTGATTCACTTTTAGTAGTTCCGGTATTGTATTTTTTTGTATTGAACCTCTTTGCACCAGTATATCACGTAATTTATCCATGGTATTCGCAAGGGGACTTGCCACAATAACCACCTCAATTATCAAGTATTATCTCGACCCCGAATTATATAAATATGTAGTGTCCCACATTAAAACGTAAATGAGCATCCGTGAGAATCTCCACGACGAACTTGAAAAGATACTTGGAAAGGAGATGATTGGAGTCTCCCATTTCCCGATACCATTGGTTACAGCGCCACGGGATAGGATCTTCCAGGTGCTTGGGATTTCAGAAGACCAGTTCGACATCTTGGTGGATATTCTTGAACGGATGAACTCGAGATACCCATTTCCGGTCAATGCCTTTAGTCATTTCAAGGAGATCCCTTCCCGAGAAGGTGCAAGGCATTCGATCCTTGCCACCACGATGATTGATACGGTGGATAGCTTAATTGGTGGCGGGTTCAGGAAAGCTTCCATTTACCAGTTTTATGGAGCATCTTGGTATCATGTAAACATGCTCATCTATCGTGTCATCCTGAATTTCCTGATGTATCAACGTGGGAGCATTAATGACATGGTGGCATGCATCGATGCCCACCTTGGGTTCCGGCCGGAAGTGTTGCACAAGATGAGCGGAACGACCAGGTACCTCCGGGACATTTTGGTGTCAAAATGTTATTCCCTCCAGCATTTTCATATACTCCTTGAAAATTTCTTGGAAATTGCTCATGAGACTCCCATCTTGATCTTGAATTCCATCCTCCCGGTTTCCTTTAAGCTTCACGATGACACCCCGATTCGAAAGCACAGGTTAATCCTACAAATCCTTGAAGAGATACGCTTCATCGCCGATCAAGAAGGTACATGCATCATCATGGTGAATGAATCATCCCCTGGCAGCAAATACCCCCCCGGGGGAAATTTTCTTGTTGAATATTCTGATTATGTTCTTCAAATCAAGCAAGATCCCGTGGTTAAGCGGTTTCATGACATTCGACTTATTAAAGGGCCACTGGTAGCGCCAGGTGAGGCTCGCGTGGTGTATAGTGGTTATAGCATCAAATCTGCTAAATAAAACATCACGATGCCCTCGTATCTCACTTATTGTCGCCTGAAGTCTTTCTTCCTGCATTTCCCGGGCATTTACTCCAGTTAACGCAAAAAATCCATGGGGATTTCCCACGTGACACCCGTTTAACAATGGGATAACCGCAATGGGGACAAGTTTTTCCTGTTTTATATATTCTACCTTTCTGAGTGATTGGAAGGGTCACATCGCAACTTTTAGAATTCCGCCCGTTGCAAGAAACGAAACGTTTCTTGTTTCTTAAGGTCACAAGCACTAATTCGTGTTTTTTACACTTCGGGCAGCTACCTAG
>WJJB01000430.1 GCA_014729935.1 Candidatus Bathyarchaeota archaeon
GTGCCATGTTGAATTCCCGATGAGTTTTTGCACGATGAACTTGGAATACTGGTGAGATGCTTGCCTGAACTTATCGCAATCTCGGGTGTTGGTGATGGTCCATACCCCTTGACCGGCATTGGAATACGGGTTCTTCACCACACCGATACCCCCCATGCGCTTGATCCATAACGGCACCTCGGCAATGGAAACATCCCAAATCGTTTCCGGGGTTCTAATCTTCAAACCCGTGCCAATCAATTCTGAATTCAACAAGTCATATGCCTTGGAGGCAACGAGCTTGTTGCGACCGCCGGATAAACAGGCGATTATGGGATTCAGGATCATGGTCTTGGTTTTCAATGGGATACGATCCCACGGGCTTTGCGTGACGTACCTGAATGCCGCACGCATGGGTAACCATTCTCCATCCAGTGATTTGACCTCCAACACGCCATCGCTGGTGAACCGGGTGATTGGATCGCTATCGCCCCGGGGCATGCGTACGAGGAACACTTGCTCTCCAGAGAGATCCGCCATGGCGCTGGCATATCCCGATGCCTCCATGAAGTTCTTGTCGTATATCACGGCAAGACCACCAGCTTTTTCATCCACAGATTCGATCAGAGGGGCAAATGTTTTCGACATCAGGTGGAAGTACCCACCTTGATCCATCTCCTCGATGAATGGCGTGGATTTTTGGCCAGAGGGGCAAGAATTAGTCTCGATCACCATCATGTGCCTGAATCCATCCCCGGTGGTTACAGCAAACAGGTCCGATCCCACCCATCTAAAGAACGATGGTTGATAGGTGACCAGTTCCTCGAGCTTATCCACGTCCACGAACGGATGCAGGTGATGGTAGCGACTGATGATTCGGTCCCGGGTGAAATTGAAGAAATACCTCATCACGGGATGCAATTGCGCGTTCAATACCCTGGGGTAAAAATGATTGACCACGTCGAATTCACCAGGGGCCACGATGACGAGCTTGCCTTCAGGTTCCATGTTAAGGTCCTACCTCGAATGGTGGTATAGCGTGATAGAAAAGTTCCCATTATTTAACTTCACGCGTGTTTCAAAGGTAATTTGCCGTGAAACCGTGGTCTTCAAATGATGACTTGGACAACAAATCCCGTGATCACGAGCGCCGTGGTCGTTCGAAGGCGCTTGCGTAGTTGCACGAGCATTGCCTTGGTCCCAACCGGTACTCGTGTTGATTTTACCACGAGATAGCCCAACAAGATACAGCCAGGACCGACGATTCCCACGTAAAGTAGCCAATTCCACGTTTTCATGAACGTTGGTATCACCAGGAAGATAATTGCCAAGAAGGTGACGATTCGCCATATCTTCATGGATTTCTTGGATGTTGAAGTTTTCTTCATCTTCCTCGTGCTTTTTCCAAGAACATCCCTGCGAGATATGGCGGTGATGATGGTATCAACCATTTCCTTGGACATCGAAAGATGGAACATACCTGCAGCCATGAATATTCCATGAACAGGTAAATACCCTCCATTCACCAGCATCCCGAAGATCAAGCCACCGACCCTGATAGAAGAACGAATGACGAGAACCGTCCAAGCATCCCCACCCAGGAAATGCAACACCAAGAACACGACGGGGAAGCACGTGCAGAACGATGTAACAGTGATAAGCATGAATTGGACTTGTCCGATAACGAAACCATGAATCGTTCCAAGAACCATTGCAACCACCGTGAGGGTGAAAAATGCCACGAAAATGGCCTTGGCATGCATGGGGTTCCTCGAGTATCCCCCGGTGGACGCGGGGGCAAGTGGTGCCATGAATGGCCGTGTTCCCCAATGCATGAGGCTGAACTGGAGAGCCAGCATGCCAGAACCCGCGATGACTAGATACACGACAGGTAGGAATGAAAGATTGTGCAGGAACCTGCTCAAGCCAACCAATGGCCTGGTTGAAAGGATACCAACAACGGTCAATAACGTAGCCTTGAGGGATGAAAACATGTCGAATCCCTTGAGGATCTTCCTGGCAGGTACACTCCAAGATTTCCTGAAACTCACGCGATTACCATCTCCCGGGATCTCATCCACGCCTGCATCCCCGGCATCCCCAACATGCTGGACATTCTTGGCATTCCCAGGCCTTGCACCTTCGTGATCCTGGGATGATTTGGATGTCCGTGAATGGCTCGATTTCCCGTGTTTTCCCGGGTTCTCACGCAGGTTCTCTTCCCGTGTCATGATGTCTCATGCTCCTTTAGGTTTCATCCTTAATTCTTTTCATGCCATAAGCCAACGTGCCATGCAAGAAGTCATCTTGCGTGCACTGGCTGGAAGCATGCAACTGGAGTGTCTTAGATGGTTTCATTGAACACCCGCTCCAAGGTATTGAAATCGATGACAAGTGATTGGCTACCAGATGTGATGACGGTTCTCTTGCTGCCGAATTCTTGGTGGCAGTACTCATTATCGAATCTATCGTATGGCCCTGTATCCACGATAGTACCATTTACCACCATTGGATCATCCCAGTCCACGGTGATCACGCCACGGGATGGTGAGACGTATCGGATCTTGTATCCCATCTTGCGGTCATTCATGCTAACACGCGCTTCAGAGATGGCTGCCATAAACGCATCGAAGGATCCATATTCATCCACGCTGCCGAGCTCGACAATATAGGCATTCTTGCGCCTTGACTTGGTTGCAAACTCGTAATTGGACAGCCATGTAGAGGGCTCACATGAATACAAGGCAATGTAGCCGTCATCCTTCCTGCCGACGACCCACGTTCCCTTACCCTTATTTCCAGCCCCGGTGATCTCTCGGATCTCATCGAATGCCCATTGTGGGAAATAGGCATGGATGGGCGGGTACCAGGAGCCGTTGGCGGGATCCACGTGAATGAGATAATCAAACACAGAAAGCCCGATTTCAAGTGCCAGGGGCATCATCACCCTATCATATTGCAAGATGCCAACATTTTTGTAGAAGGTTCCACGAGGCTTCCAACCGCCAATGAATTTACCGCCCTTGAAGCTCAGCAAGCCATCCCAGTTGGTCCACACGATGGCATGCTTGTCCAAGGATGCCTGCCAAACGTGCTCCTGCATGCAATTCCAGCCTTTTTGAGAATCCTGCATGCCTGCTAACTGGTAATGCGGTGTTCGGTACACATACCGGTTTTGAGCTTCGAGAGCTACTCCCCGTGTCAATTCTTCTATCTTGCTGGCATATGTTCCAATGGAAACGCCGTGGATGGCAGCGCTGAACTTGATCAGCTTGACCAAGATATCTGGGCCGAGTACCGTGTCAGGAGGAATGCCATGGGCGTCAATAACATTAAAACTGGTCTCAATGGCAGGAGCCACCACGGGAGCAGCCATGTGCCACCAGAATATCAGGTCCTCCTCACCGCTACCGATGCCATATTGCCTTGCTTCTTCCACGTAAATACCATTTCGATCCTTATGTTCATGGTTCTGGATGGTCTGGTTTGCTATCAGTTCAATAATCGGCGGCGTCTGATACGCGTCGCTGGTGCACAAGCACAGGCATCCCATGTCTCCCTTGCTGGAGGACGCGTGATACCCGAGACCCGTCATGATCCATGTAGCCTCCGCGATGCTATCCCTCCGGGGCAGGTCCCCCGGGGTACCGATGCGGTTCCGGTTGTAGAGCCTGCCGTTTGCAGTCGCATAGCTCCCATTGTAAAAATGGTTTGCAAGGTCAAACGCGATGAGATCAAGCACCATCGCGGCTCTTGTAGCAATAGTGGTATTTGCTGCGAAATCCACGAGATTCACCAGTGCAGGGATATCTATACCGAAATAAGTAAGGGAAGTCTCGGTGAACCCGATGCAAGCTTTCCAGTCCAGCCAACGGGAGAGCATGAAGGTCGCATGCTCGATGTGCTCTTCACCAGTCATGCCGGAATTGAGAAACGTTTCGTTGGGATAGAGTTGCCCCGCCAGCAACTCGGAAGTGTGCAATTGAATCATGTGATTCTCGGTGTACATGATTTCAGTATTCTTAGTGAGCAAGCCTGGCTCGGTGAACCAGTACTTGAACCTGAGCAACGCGTCCTTGATCTTGTCCATTGTTGCTTGACTGAGCATCGGGGTATCCTTGTCCAAGTAGGCGATCCGTATCAATCCAGTGAGGTCGAACTCCAAGTCTCTTTCGAAGGATGAATATTCATCCGCGATGTCTTGGATGGCAGGTTCATGGGGCGGGATGCCCCTGTACATCCTCGCGATTTGGGGTGAAAACGAATTACTTGTAACGGCACCATCCAAGTATGCTTCAATCCTTGCCGACGCGTTGAGGTGTTCCGTGATATCACTCGCCCTTGGTCCATCTTCAGGAATATCGAAGCACGGGGATTTCTCCCGGAGGATTCGTGCGTGGGTAGGGAGGCTGGTGGGATGAACTATCACGAGAAACGAGATCGACACGATCAACAATGTCATCCAGCGCACTCTCCGCTTGCTAACCAGCGCGTGCCCATCCTTTTGTTGAAACTTCACCGGCCACCTGGTAGCCGCGAACCGAGAAATAGTGGAGAAGATTTGATTGGCATGGGATATCATGGTAGATTGATGCACCTGCATTGCATCTCCCCGGGAGCATCACGTGAGCATAAAAGTAAGTGTTCACGAGGGTGATTTTCTTGCAGGGAGAATGGTTTTGCTAGACCTCGCCTTCACACCTTAAATAGGCTTTGCATGGGAGGTGGTTGCCTTCTAGCATATGGAGTCAATCGTGCTCATCAAATGCTTCTCCTGCACCACGCATGCTTTCTTTTGAAAATATTTACCCGTTTTCCGCCAGAAAGCCACGTCCTTTAGGGCGTGGATGAATGGCGGTTTTATTTCCATCATCAATTTCAAAAATTCAACGCACCACCATGATTTAAATAGAGGGAGTTTATTAGAATAATCAGCAACCATCTTTTCTAGTGACCCGACGTGCAATACCAGAAAGAAGGCCATAAAGTCTATTCGCTCTACTACCACGTCATCTTCGTGGTGAAATATAGGCAAAAGGTGTTTCTGGAAGGTCACGACATCATCGACGATACAAAAGAGAAGATCGTCGAACTTTCGGAAA
>WJJB01000431.1 GCA_014729935.1 Candidatus Bathyarchaeota archaeon
CCGCAACTGGTTGATTTCTAGGCAAAGATATTGGGGAACACCGATCCCTATAATTTATTGTGATGATTGCGGTACCGTTCCGGTTCCCTTCGAGCATCTCCCAGTGAAGCTTCCAAAGGGGGCAAAATTCACCGGTTCAGGTAATCCCTTGGAAACCGTGGAATCTTTCGTGAACGTGAAATGCCCGGCATGCAGTGGTCCGGCAAGACGGGAAACAGATACCATGGATACCTTCGTCGATTCTAGCTGGTATTTTTTTAGGTTCATCAGCCCGGATTGCAATAACTTGCCTTTTGACAAGAAAATGGTGAATTACTGGGCACCGGTGGATCAATACATTGGTGGCATAGAACACGCGGTCATGCATCTCCTATATGCTCGGTTCTTCACAAAGGTAACCCGGGACATGGGTTTGCACGATCATGACGAGCCCTTCAATGCCCTCCTTACCCAAGGAATGGTGAATAAGGAAAACCCATTTTGCGTGCATTGCAACCAGTTCCTCCCCTTGGGAAAATATGATAGCGAAAAGGAAACTTGCATGAAATGTGGCAAACCATATGCCTTGAAAAGCGCTAAGATGTCCAAAAGTCTTGGGAACGTGGTAGCACCAAAGGAGATCGTGGATACACATGGTGCGGATACCGCCAGGTTCTTCATCCTCGGGACTGCGAATCCCGAGAAAGGCTTGGAATGGTCCGATGAGGGCGTGAGTCACGTAGCCAAGTTGGTAAGGAGGATATTCGCCCTCGTGACCAGTAAACCGAGCAATCTAAAGGAAAGCAGGGATTTCTTCGATGACCTGATGCTATTCCACTTGAATCGATATCTTGATGAAATCACCAAGGCGTTCGATTCACTCAATATCAGGGACGGTGTTAATTTCATCACCCAGCTCGTTGATCATTTCAAGGAATACATCGATAGTGGATCCTTGGAGGATATTCACTTTGACGTGGTTGAAAAGCTCATACTAGTGCTCGCTCCAGTTGTGCCACACCTTGCAGAAGAGGCATGGTCCCTTCTGGGCCATGAGTCATTCGTGTCCATGGCTAGTTGGCCCGAGGTGGATAAATCGGCAATTACCAAGGAATTGAAGGATAAATGGGAGTTTTACAATAACATCAGGGAGGATGTACTCAAGATCCTGAAAATCTTGAAAGAGGAACCACGTGAAAGCATCAAGCTGATCGTCGCAGCCAAATGGAAATTCAATATTTTTCCAGAAATCATTCAAAAGCTGAAGGACGGGGAGTCGCCGGGGAATGTGATCAAAAATATCATGAAAGATACTTCCATGAGGAAGCACGGGAGGGAAGTAGCAGCCATCGTGAATAAGATTAACAAGGATCCATGGAGTTTCGATGGATTATTGAAATTTTCAACGCAGGAGGAAGAAACCACTCTCTTGAAGGAGATAGAGATGTTACTTGCCAAGAAATTCTCCCTTCCCATTGAAATCGAGCTTGAAGAGGAATCCAAGGAAAAAAAAGCAAGCGTGGCGTATCCCGGCAGGCCCGGCATTATCATCTCATGAAACAAGGAAAGTTTGATAAAGCCGTGGATATAAATACAAGCATAAAAATCACATCAAGAGGTAATCCCTTGGCAAAACAAGCATCGAAGAGCCCTCCAAACAGCGAGGATGGAAAGGAACTCAAGGTTAAACAGATTGTAATTTCGGCGATCTTGGAGGCTTTGAATGATATCGTAGGGCCTGATGGGAAGGACTCCATTATCAAGTTTGCAGGTCTCGAAAAGAAATACCTCGGCATGTACCTGCGGCCCTCGTTACGGAACTGGATTCCCAGGAGTGATCTTGCAAGGTTATCTCGTGCCATGTATAGGCTCATGGCATGGGGATCCAATGCCATGTTAAGGGAAACTGGTCGTCGTTTTGCTATTTACTTAGCACCATACGGTTACAGCTTGAAAACAGTTGCAAAGAAACTAGAAAATTGGATCCAAGGAGATTTGGAAATTAAAATCGAGAAGGAGGATGAAGACACGCTTTCCATCACCATTATTGGAGACCCGTTTCAAGCAGACATGCCTGGCGGATACATGTGGATGGGATTCTTTGAAGTGGCGGCAGCAAATTCGTCCCATGATGGTTCCCAATACGTCGCGACGGATTACCATGAAGAGAAGGAGGAAAATGCCCTCACCCGTTTCAAGCTAGCAAGAGTCACGAATAAAAATAACAAGGGGAAAAAATGATGGAGCGCGAGCCAGATTACGTGTTCAAGGTAGCTATTATAGGAGATTACGCCGTCGGAAAGACATCCTTGATAGGCAGGTTCATACAGAAGCATTTTATTTCTGAATACAAGCCAACTCTCGGTGTAAATTTAATCCTGAAAGAATTGGTACTCGGGAACAAGAAAGGGGAAGATATTGCCTGCAATCTCGTTTTATGGGATATTGCCGGACAGGATAAATACGAACGTGTGCGCCAGTTATACTATCGCGGCTGTTCCGCGGCGATGCTCGTGTACGATGTTACCAGGGTAGAAAGTTTCCAAAATTTGAAGCAAAAATGGATAAGGGATTACAAGGATAACGTGAACAAGGAA
>WJJB01000432.1 GCA_014729935.1 Candidatus Bathyarchaeota archaeon
ATTCACAATATCATCATCCCCGAAGTTTATCAACTTTACGAAAAAATAGCCGTCATTTCAAGGGTGGGGTGAATTTCTTCCTTCAGGAATTCCACGAAACCGAATGCACTTGATAATGATTAAGAAAATGATATTGCGTGAGTCTTTTCGATGGAATCACGTCATCCATGCCGTGAGATTCACTAGACTTTATCAAATGACCATGAAAGAGCATTCTTGATCAATTGGCGTGCGATTTGATTATTCTTGAAAATCTTGGCACTGTGACCGAATGCCATGTACGCGATACGACCCTTTCCATGGTGCTTCACGTACACAACGGGTTCTTGATCATCCTCTCGTATCATAAGTACTTGAACGTTTTCGCCCATCTCATGGATGTATGGTTCATCCCTGATGGTGAACTTTCCTATTCCAGTCATCACCGGGTGGTTCACATCAACGGGCACGCATGTAAACTTGCGCGGCATGCCATGACCCGAAAACCGTGCTCCAAGGAAATCATGATATTTCGGGTTGTTCTTAAATGATGCGGTGGCTCCATGCACCCCAACAAATCCCCCGCCTTGATCTTCAATGAAGGAAAAGAGTGCATCTTCCTCCGATTCATCTAAATCCCACCCGCCTTGTGTATAGCTCACGATTACATCAATCGAATTCAAGAGCGATGGTACTAAAAGCGCTTTAGAGTCATGAAGACGGGGGACGAAACCATCCATCGATAAAATGATGCTTTCAAGATGCTTTGCCACCTTTGCAAATGGATGCCCCCGCCTTCCCCCTATCCAAATGGCAACCCTTGCTGGCATTTCCATCATCCAGAAAAAAGGATAGAAAAAACCGAGTATTCAAGCTTTCGCGTTCAGGATCTTGATGGCAACATCAACACCATCGGTTGCATCATCACAATTGTAATCAGCACCCAATTTTTCGGCGAGCTCTTGATTTAGAGGCGCACCGCCACACATTATCTTAACCTTATCCCTGAGTCCCGCCTCCTCGAGGGCTTTCACCACGTTTTCTATCTCAACGACCGTCATTGTGAGAAGCGACGACAGCGCTACGATGTCAGCATCGTTTTCTTTCACCGCTTGGACAATGGTATCAGGATCAACATCCTTTCCGAGATCCACGACATTGAATCCTGCACTTACCAATAGCGTGGAAGCAACATTTTTACCTATGTCATGCAGGTCTCCTTTTACCGTTGAAATTACAATGGTACCTTTCGATTTCAAGCCTGCTTTCAAGTGTGGCTTGATTATCTCGAGTCCCGTGTTCATGCATTCTCCTGCAAGCACGAGTTCAGGCAAGTAATATTCCTTCTCCTCGTATAATTTTCCAACTTCGGTCATTCCCTCTGAGAGCGCCTTGAGGATGTCTTCTGCTTCGTTATTTTCAAGTGCCTTTTTCACGGCACTTTCAATATCATCTATCTCTAGTTCCACGACGAGTTCCTTGATCTTTTCCAATTCAGACATGGGGGAGCACCAAGATTTTTCTAGTATTCATCTTCTTTCCTTTGATATTTAGTTTTGTAAGATATTTACAGGTTTTCAAGAGCCTTCCGTATCTTTTTCATGTTGAAAAGCGAGTAATTCCTATGGATGATTTTTCCATCTCGATCGATGATGAAATCTGCGGGGCTTTGCTTTTCATAGCCCTCGTGTGGCCCGTGCTTGTATTTGGTCGTGATCACGGTTTTACCCATCTTTGCCAATGTAAGAAGGTTAACACGTCCGATCTTGTACATTTCATATAACGGGTATGGAGACTCGGGATCCGAGATAATCGGAAAAGAAATATCCATGTTCTTGATGAAATCCTTGATGGTTTCTTCCCGCGATTGGGTGACGTAGATTACCTGTACCTTTTCATTGATCGATTCCAAGTTTTCTTGTAACTTGTCAAAGTCAGATTGGCATACCGGGCACCCGAAGTACCTGGAAAAGATGAGCAATACAGGTTTTTCCTTCAGAATCTCACTCAGCGTTATTTCGTGGCCAAGATTAATGGCATTCCTCGTGAAATCCGGTGCACTATCACCAATGGATAGCTTATTTACCATGGTTCTTCACTTTACCTGATGTTATTACATTCCTTCCATGTGTAGTTGAATATGAAGGTTAGGGATGCATTGAGGTACTTATGAATTAGAATTCAATGGAAAAACATGGGATTCGACACGATTGCTTCCAGCGATTCCCTGGTGATTGTTTTCCATGGGCAGACCTTAATAGGATGTTCCTTGCTTCCCATCAACGTTACATTCTTGGAAACGCACACGTTCGAACCGAATATTCCTGGACCATGGATGCGAGCCCATTTTCCAATCTTGACATTTGCTCCCAAGATAGCATGTTCAATGGATGCAAAATTATCGATGAGGCAATTATCGAATAGCACGAGTTCCTTCATCTTCACCCCATCACCGATTTCGCAATCTTCACCAATGATGGCATACGGACCGATTTCACAATCCTTTCCAATTTTCACGCCATCGGCGATGCATACAGGAGGGATTATATCAGTGCTTTCGCAAATTACAGCCGTCTCTGACATGATTGACCCGTCTTCATGATTCTCTTGTTCAAGATCGAGTATCATGAAGTTTCCCTCCAAATAATCTTCAGGTAAGCCGAGATCCTTCCATAATCCCTCATATTCGTACTTGAAAGCTTTTCGCTTCATGACCAGGCGCGGGAATACTTCCTTTTCAATGGAGACTTTCTTGTGAGGGGGGATAATATCGAATATTTCAGGTTCCAAGAGGTAGGTGCCTGCATTGATTGGCCTGATGCCATATTTCTCTTTCAATTCGGGTGTATTTGGTTTCTCGTAAAATTCGGTAATCAAGCCATTATCATTTGCAACAACTACACCATACCTGGAGACATCTTTCACGTGGATGGCAGAGATGGTTGCCATCGATTCTTTCGATTCATGAAATCTAATCATGTCTTGATAGCTGAAAAAAGAGAGCACGTCCCCATTAAGCATGAAAAACTGCTCTCCGTCCAAGATGTTCTTTGAATATCGGACGGCGCCACCCGTGCCAAGAGGTCGACGTTCCTCATTAATGATGATGTCCACGTTAAGGATTTTTTGCCATTCATCCATGTACGCCTTGATATCATTAGCCCGGTAATTCACTGCTATGACTATTTTCTCCAAGCCATGAATTTCCTTGATCATGCGAGAAATAATATAGCTGAGCAATGGGCGATTGAGAATTGGAAACATGGGTTTCGGGATAGTGCAGCTCAACGGCCGCAGCCTGGTACCAAAACCTCCTGCTAAAATTATTGCATTCACCATTTTTACAACTTTCTCCAAGGATTGGACGAGAATCAATCTAATAGTTCTTAATCAAGGGAAATTGAAGGATTTTACCTTTACAACGAGGCAATAATCTGCATTCATCATATTAGCCATATTAATATCGTTCACGAGGGATGTTTCCCCTTCCTCGTTGATCATTATGTACTTGTGCTTCCTGATTTCCATCGATGGATCGAAAAACACGTCGAAGGTAAGAAGATTCACGTTCTCCTTTTTCATCAAGGGCTCATAATTAATATCAAATAATAGATCACCGTCCTCCGCCTCCAACAAGAATACGCGAC
>WJJB01000433.1 GCA_014729935.1 Candidatus Bathyarchaeota archaeon
GCGTTCACCATTCTTGCGAGAATGTATGCAAGACTGAATCCTATAATGAATTCCGGAAGCCCCGATGCACGAGTGATCGCCATCCCTTCATCCAAGAACCTTGCCAACATCCACGTACTAGCAAGCAAGAGGGCAATGAGATTGCCCTCGAGCAGGTGTAACGCGTCCCCGGGTGGCCTGAGCTTGGTAACCACGTGCAGGACGATACCGAAAATGACCATGCTGATGCCGATCTCCCCGAGTAACTTGAATGAGAAGCTGGAACTTGCTAGCATGGAAAAACTGATTGCTGAGATCACTATGCTGGTCAAAAGATCCCTGATACTCAAGATGAGATCGACTTTCACCCCCTTGGCATCGCGTGTATCGATGGTTAAGTCGATCTTACCACACGTCGCCATGAATACCACGGCAATGGCACCCATCCCGGCGATTGGAGCTAACAAGATTGGTGTCGCCACGTAAGTGGTGTATGCTGCAAATCCACTGAAACTTATCATCCCTCCAGCAATCATCACGGCCATGGGTGTTATCTTGAGATCCTTGCTTTCTTTCCCATTCCTGATGCGACGTGTGAACTCTATCAAGAAAGGTGGGTGGACACTAATCATTAGCAAGATCACCAATAATTGACCGGGTATTCCACAAATCAGCAAGTTACATCCGATGGTGGTTGGAACAGTTGGAAGATTCCAACCAATCGTGAACCAAGCCATGGCAACAACCATGGAAATCAGGAAGCACGAAACGGCTAGGAATTTCCCATCAATGAATTTTGAAATGACCGTCACCAATAAAAAGGCGGAAAATGCGCACGCGCCAAGCACCACGTAATGCCATGCTTGTGTGAAATAGCTGTCAAATACCACTTTTTCATGGAAGAGGAGAATCGTGAATTCACTTAAAAGTGACCCCCAGGCAAGTGCAACCATCGAACTTCGTGATGTTTTAATCATGGATTCCTTCCTCCGAGTGGACGTTGGCTGTTGATCGATTTCCTTGTGCCTTTGAGAAAATGAGGAAAACGCCAATCCCCGCTCCTGCGATTAGGATGGAAATCACCAGCCAGTAAACCACGGGATCTGTAGATGATCCAAGGTCACTCATCTCACTCCAATATAGTCCTGGCAGGTCTTTTTGGCGAATTGAAAGATTGCTTGGAAGGATATCTTGGTATAGAGGAGTAATTCCAGCACCCGACACCACTGCAAGGATTTGGCTGGAGGGCTCGCTTCCAATATCCCACATGTTGTTTGGAATATGAGATTGCTGCCTATCAGGCTCGATGATCGGGAGCATGTCAAAAAAATTCCCGGAAATGTTATTTTCACGTATAGACGTGCTTGTTCGTTCCTCCCCCATGGTGTGGTCTTGGAGCGAATTCCCGCTCCTGTAGACAACATTACCCGTCCATGTCGTGTTCCATGTCTGTTCGTCGGGATACAATCCGCTCCCGCAACCGTCATGAATGTGATTGAATTGCACCCTTGTTCGATTTTGCAGTGATAAGGTGTAAATGGCGCCCCCATCCTTCATTTCCATCATGTAATTTGTAATGTAATTATATTGAACTAGATTATCGTGGCATACCGTTTGGATGCCACTCCAACCCCAACCAACCGAAATCGCTGTATATGCAGTTCCGGAAATCGTATTATGTTCGATTGTGACATCCTGCACGTAGCCAGCCCACACGGCATGGCCACCCTTGAATTCCACGGCGATATTCGTGAAATAATTGCTTGCGATGGTAATATCTTTCACCACCCGTGGATCCACCTCGGTCAATGAGCCATCAATTCCCCCGATGTTGATTCCGGTCCCAGAGATATCATTAAAAGTGCAACCACGGACAGTTGCATTTCGCGTTCCATCGAAGAGATCCAAGGCTGCGGAACCAAGTTTCGTGAAGGTGCATCGTTCAAAAGTAATATTCCTGCCGTGGTGAACAGTGACCGCGGCGGGGCTTCGTTCGTAAGTTTTACCTTGATCGGTGGATTCCACCAGGAAATTCGCTTGCAGATCGACATGACCCTTTCCATACACTTCCGGGCGCAGCCAGCTTGCATGCTTGAATGTGATACCTTCGAACACCATGTTGCTCGCTGGATTCGATGCATTTCCATGGATCTCGAGCAATGATTCAGTCCGGGGAATGATGGCACGGGTGTTGGAGGAGTTATTCATGTCCTCGTGGGAGAGCGGTTTATAATACAACCATCCTGTCCACCTGTCATGATACCACTCACCAGGCTTGTCCAAGAGCTCGTACGTGTTTTCCATCCAAGCTGGATCTCTCACGCCTGGCCAGCCATCTCCCAATTTGGTGCCTCCCTTTGTTCTCGCATGGGAAAACGCGGGTTGTTGCATCAAGATGAATTTCTCGTCGTGGAACTCCCCGACGAAATCGACATGGACCCGCGGAAGGTTCCACATGAGATGGTAAGCGAACTCGATGTCCCTGTAATAATGGGGTGCATCACGCAATGCCGTGCCAGCCGGGGTTTTCCAGGACTCCATCGATGAGAATTTCGTGTTCTTTTCGAACCCGTGACCATCTCCATTAATGGAAAAACTTCCCTCTTCCACGAGTTCTCGGGCCCGAATCGCCCTGCGTTCCCACCACGTCGATCCATCGTGTGAGGTGGTCATCACTGATAACGGCTCGGGTGCCCCGGCATGGGGGCGAGAATCGTTTTCCATCAAGATCTTGGAAGGATCCGGGGTATTGAAATCAGCACCTATTCTTGTTTGAAGGTAAAGCTGCCTAAATTGCGTCATACCAACATGGCATTTCATGATACCGTCGTGGTGTGGTATCCATCCTGAAATGATTTCTCCGCCATCCACCACTGGTATCTCGCCCGGATACGCCCTGTAAATGATACGATGACCATTACGCCCGCTTGAAGTCTCATTGAATATCAGGGTTTGATTAACATGATACCTGCCTTCTCGCAGGTAAATAACGATGCTTCCATTCATTGATGGTGCGATCAATCGTGCCTCATCCCGAGCTCTTTCGATGGTCTTGAACGGATGTGTTTCGTTTCCTGCGTTAGCATCATCACCACCTGGCGCCACGAAGATTTCCACCATGGCTGGTGCGTCTGCATTCCATGGTGACCGGACATCCATCGTTGCATCATCCCTGCAATCGATTCCAATGAAGAAGGAATGCACCCAATAACCAGACATCAACACCAAGAGCAAAAAACCTGGGATCTTCCAGTTCCTTGCTTTTATCATGGAAGGTTATACGTTTTAGGGCTTTATCAATGATGCGATGATACGTGGAGAAACCGTTAATAATTGGAATGAGAGAACGCTTAAAATTGGAAATAGAAAAAGTGGAAAGAGAATGCCCCCTCATTCTTGAGGTGGCAAGCATTTGGCTTTTAACTCTTCACGCGGGGGCCACTTGACCTTGTATGCGTCTTTTTGAGTGGCAAGATCTTTCTTGCTCACGAAATATTTTCCCACGCGTTCCTTGAGTTCCTCCTCGGTTTTCGGGATGAGTTCCGCGAACGTGGGAAGCCATTCCCTCTGGTAAAACAACATGTTCCACATCATCGCTTCGATTGCATCGGGATCCTCGATGAACGCGCACATTGGATCGTGTAGCAACCCTTTTAGTAATACATCAGTATCGCCCTTCTGCCATGCATCGACCACGTAATCTTGCGTGATGCAATGAACCTTCACCAAGTTAGCAATTTCATTATCGATGGAACCAACATCGATCCCCACCATCTTGCCATCCTTGAAAGATCCAGGGACTTCAAGAATCGCTCCTTCCGGGAGGTTGGAACAAAGCGACTGCCCGAAATTTGGAACGTTTACCACGTGGTGATGGCTAGCTTCGTTGTTAATAAAGTCTGCAGTCATTTGAAGCGCGTGTTCCCCATGCTCGGTTGGCTTGGGTAGTTTCTTCAGGGAAAAATCCCGGGAAAGCATGCTAAAACGATGCACCGCCGCTCGATGGCTCAATCCAAGGGATTTCACGTCTCGCAAAACGGTTATTCCAAACGGGTTCCCCTTGTGGTTGAAATAATTGAAGTATTCTGGCATGAATTCAGCAACATGCCTGGAACCGGGATACGGGAAGTAATCATGCTGCCCGAGAAGATACCAATTAAACTTCCTGCCTCCAACACCTTTCTCGTAAGCCTTTTCCCATTTTTCCCTCATGATGGCATACAAGTCCTTTCCTTGATTTTCAACACTGAGCATCCACGCGTAATGATTCACGCCGACGTAGGTGAAATCTAGGTCACTATCCCAATTCTTAACTTCTGGGAGATCCGTCATGCTGTTGTTGAATTGCTTGATTGCGTTCATGCCGCCAAATAGCTCATGGCATAACCCGATGTATTGCAGGTCCTTTTTCACTCGCCTGGCGGTCTTCACGATTGTGGCTTGCGGGTTGGTGTAATTGAGTAACACGGCATCTGGGCATAATTCAACCATATCCCGGGCTATGCTTTGCACGGGGGGACCGCACCGCATTCCCCTGAAAAACCCTCCCGGTCCGCAAGTATCTCCCGTGTTCTGCGGGATGCCAAACTTCATCGGGATGTAATTATCAAACCATTCAGCTGCTTGCCCTCCAACGGAAATGGACTTGTACAAGAACTGGGCGTTTTCCAACGCCTCCCGCTGATTTACATGATGAGTGACCTTGATATCAACTCCCGAGTTCTTCGCCATGTTTGACAAGATATTCGCAGTGTATCCAAGCACCCTCTCATCAATATCCACGAGTGCTGCGTGGATGGGTTTTCCATCTAGTTTTCCAGCCGAAACGATATTTCGGAAGAGCCCCATGCTAAACCTGTGGGATCCAGCACCAATATAAGCAATCTTGTAATAATCGGTCATTTTTCATTCACTTTTCCATGAATTGTATTAAATTTCGAAGAAATCCTTCACCACTTGCTTGAGCTCGTCCGTGTTCATCTCCGTTCCCTTCTCGTCATTAATGATCACGCCCCACCGATGTTCACCAACCGGCGTGATTATAATTCGCGGGAAATCGTACCATCCATCCACGCCCATATCCGCGAGAAAACTACCCGTTCCACGCTTCTCTATCATGATGTAAGACTTCTCGTTTGTATAATTCGAAGTCATGTCACCATACTCGATAATTTCTTCCCAAGCCTCTTCGAATTCGTCAATTTCCCCTTCAGGAATGGGGGAACCATCTATATGCATGATAAACATGTGATTTCAACCCTTTGCATTGAAAGCATATCACACTCGAGGTTATTCCCGGTTGGTAAATAACCTTTGATGGTCACATTGGCATTACATGGAAATTCCCGTGAACGTATTGGAAAGCGGGAGGATGTGAAGATTCAAGGGATCTATTCATTACCTTCCAAGTCTCAAGCATAAGGTTTTAAACGGCGGCTCCCATTGTCACCATGTATTCCTTTTAGTTTATACTAGGATTAGTGATATCAACAATGGGTAGACGCAAACGAAAGCAGCAAGTGTACCGGCCACAACGGAAACCCCCCAAGATATTCTCATGCCCGCACTGTGGTTCCAATTCGATGAAAGTGAAGGAAATCAAAGTGGACAAGGAGGAGGGCACGGGATCGGCCACCATCAGGTGTGGTAATTGTGGCTTGGAAGAAAGTTTTCCCGCTGGGCCGCTTACCGAACCAGTGGATGTGTACGGTGATTTAATCGACGCCTTTTATGGAGAAGGAGATTAATCCCCTTTTTTCCCACCTTCTCTTGAACATCCTGCACACCACACCTTGCACTAAAAAAAGGAAGTAATGATGGGTACGAGTGTGTCTCTAATTTTGCCTTTCAGTGGTAGCTGGATCCTCGTATCGTTTCATGGATTTCACGAAGGTTTTCATGAAACGGATTCCCTGCCCCGATATCGCAATGATGGCTGCCACCGTGTTGATAATCATGATATTGGCACTTATCCCTTCAACGGCGGGTATCAAGGATGACAGGTCAGCCAGGAATTTTGCATTGACCGTGCCGAAACCAGAATATGGCATGAATACGCTCATTATCGTGCATCCAAAGCTATATGCAACGATGATATAGATCAGGAAACTGGCAGAAGAGAGGAGCTCCAATCGTGCCTTATCCTTGGCAAGGGGGGAAAAGACGATCATTCCGGCAAGCACTCCAGACATGATCCACACAGTCTCCGTGTAAACTACCACGTTAAATTCCCCGATGAATCCATTCAACCAATCAACCGCCCAGAAGAACAAGTA
>WJJB01000434.1 GCA_014729935.1 Candidatus Bathyarchaeota archaeon
AAACGAACCACAACACGCGTCAAAATTCAGAAGTAATTAGATACCAAATGCCATTTAGTGACCACTTTGATGCCTACAACCTCACGATTGTATCAACCATTTCTTCACGAGCGAAATTATATATTTGCTGAAAACGATTTCCTCATTGCAAGTTAAACTTCAAATCACAATCTTGTGGGTGAACCTACCAATGGATGATGAATTGAAAAATGCCATCAAGGGTGGCGCGAAGCTAGACAAGCCACCCGAGGAAGAATTGAAAGCCCGGGAAGAAGAAAAAAAGAAACGGATGGAAGAGCTGAAGAAACTCGCCTCAAAGCTTGAAAAGGATAAGCCTGAAGACGAGTGAATATCTTTTTCCCTCCCACTCAACCTTTTTTTTTCAAGTAATCGTTCAATATAACCTTGAACTTGTCGATGGATTCAGGGATAACGCCGGATTCTAGTTTTTCACGATCCTCCCAGAAATGATGTATGAAATACTGCTTTACGAGTGTAATCTTTTCGGTTAAATCGCTTTCAACGTGATCATTGGTTGCAGATATGCAAAACACGAGATCTGTTGAATAAATCGATCTTTCGAATAGAAATCTCTCAGATCCTGTTTGGAACAGGGATAATCCCGTGTTGGAGTACATTTTTGCCCAGGAATTGATGGAACTCAGGAAGGCGCTTATTAACTTGGGATCTATTTCCCTCGGATTTCCTAGCTGGTGGTGAAAAATCAAGGTGCCTGCTTGATTGAATATGTAAAATGCATTTATCAATGATGAAGCCACCTACTGCTTGATTTGCATTTTCCCACAGATGGAATGGAACTATATCGATATATCATTAACCAGTGCCATGAGGGATTTAACCCTTTCCCTTTCAACAGGTCTTGAAACTTTTCCCCCTTCCTTAAAGGCAGTTCCGATGATCATTCCATCAATTGAATTCCCAACGATATCAAAGATTTGAAGTATATTATCGTGGTTCACACCACTACCGAGGAAAAGCGGGATTTTGGGAATTTCAAGTTTGATGCGAGGGATGCATTCAAATGTAGACATGCGTGGGCTGATTCCAGTCATGGGACCCGTGAAGATCAGCCCATCAGCACCTCCACGCTTGACCAACTCCAGGCTCTCTTGATGGAGCTCCCGCTCCACTAATGGAGTCGCATGCTTCACGTGAACGTCTGCGAGTATTTTCACCTCGTTCGCACCTATATTTCTCCTATATCTCAATGTTTCATGAGCCTTGCCTTGGATCAAGCCCTGATCCGTCAATGAGACGCCATCATGTATATTCACGCGTATGAAATGAGAGCCAGTAACCAAGGCAATTGATAACGCACCAATCGGGTCATTTCTAAGAACGTTCACCCCTACCAAGAAATTTTCATGGCTATTTCTTTTATTGATGAAGGTTTGGCATTTAGTAATGATCCAAGTCATCGAGGAGAGGGTTTCCGGAGGCACGGTTCCTGGATAGAAAGGGACATCTCCAAAGTTCTCGAAAATTACACCATCTATTTCATGATCTAGATAGACGTTCAAATCGTTTATCGCATTTGCCAAAACTAGGTCAAGCCCGGCATGCTCGTCATGATGCGGGCTACCGGGGAGAGGATCCAAGTGAAGCATCCCGATGACCTGCACTCGTTTTTCCCTCACTTAGATCCCTCCGCAGTGTTATCGAATCCATTCATCAAGCTTGCTCCCAGCAGAATTGCTCCGGCATATTCCTCGCACGGTCCCACCCTTGATGTATCAAGTAGAGGGCGTGGAAGGGATTCATGCATGTATATGGCACCATGTGAGGCTCCATTTCCTAAATGGATCAATGTCCTGTAAATAAGATTCCCAGATATACCATCAGGTGCAATGATAACGTTGGCATTTTCTTTGATGGCGGATTCAATGAGTATCTCGCCATGATAGACCTGAATGCCAGGAAGTAGCCCTTCGAGCTCATTCACAAGCGAAATTGACTCGCTGATGGACCGCTCCACCACTGGATCTCGTTTCATATCCCCAAGACGACCTCCAGATAAAATGCAGATACGTGGTTTAATTCCCTGTAGATCCAACATGTGTGCTGCTCGGAGGACCAATTGCTTCCGCGAGGGGAGATCGCGAGCCTCATCGATGCCAACTGGTGCGAGGAAGAAATCTTTTCCACTGTTCGTAGATAAAAGGGCAAGCCGATGGAAATCATCAACATGAAGATTGCTTCTCAAGGCAAACAGGAATTCAGATGAGGGTAATTGCCCCCTGATAAGCATTTGCAGCCTTCCTTCCTTGTAATCCCTGATACATGTTTCAGCTGGACGTGAAGATTGCACGAATTCCACACTATCCTTGTCAAATGACGCATGTTCAATCATTTCACTCGATGAGGGCGTGGTGTACACGACAAGATCCAAGAAACCATCAAGCCCCCTCTCCGCCAACCATTCGCAAATTGTATGTAGCATTGCTTCGTGAATCAGACCGATACCAACGCGAGTGGTTTTATCCTGATTCCTAGCTAGCTGTTCCAAGGCTTTTTGTTCCAATCTTTCAAGCATTACCTTCACTCGCCGGCCATACGTTCATTTCGATATTGTTTGCTTTGTTTTTTGAACTAACCACGCCTTAAAGGGCGTGGATTCTTCCTTCATCGACCACCGCCGTCCCCGTCGTGGATGGTACATCCAACGGTTCGGGTCTTGCACGATCTCCAGGAGCGTGACTTCCCGTTGTTCCCACGGTAGATGAGTTGATGATTGTAACGTTTCGATCTTCTCGAAGGATTCGTTTTCCCTAGCCGTCCAAGTTGTAGCCGCGTTCACGTCCCGGTCGTGGTGCATGCCACACTCGGGGCACGTCCAATCTCGATCCGGGAGTTTTAGATCGTCGTGCTTGTAGCCACAATTCGAGCAGAGCTTGGATGACGGGTAGAAGCGATCCACCTTCACGAGGTGCTTCCCTTTCCATTTCGCCTTGTATTCCAGCATT
>WJJB01000435.1 GCA_014729935.1 Candidatus Bathyarchaeota archaeon
CCCTTGGTGGACCTGTAACCAATAAAAAGGGAAGTTATTAAAGGTGAATGAGAAGGGTCATGATTTCATGTGCTCCAATATCCACCTCGATGCCGTTTGAAACCATGCGGCATTGTCTTGAATCATCCCATTCGCTCATTTCTAGCAGGTCCACGCATTCTACGCATTTTAATCCCATGAATGCTGGAATCGAGAGTGTGCACGTGGTATCCTCACCTGCCATCTCCACCAGGCGGATTACAAATTCCCGTGGATTTCCAAGATTGTTGCAATCCTCATGCACCTTCAGCGCGGTAATTATAACATTGGATGCAGAGCATGATAGGTTAAACGGCTCGTTTACATCATTTTGCTTGTAATCTTTCTCGAATGCAGGAACCAATTCCATTGGAACGACGGGGTTATTGAATTCCAAGGCTTTTCTCCAAGTTGACTCCCTCCAAGTACCATCATGGAGGTGAAGGGCGTACCTGATGCCCTCATGCAGAAATTGATCCACGTGGGTCGGTATGGATGCATCATTCCTTTCCACGAACATGGTTTCCTTGGCATACTTGGCAAACATAGGTCCATTAAGAACCGTGAGACGAATGTCCTTGTCAATGATATTGAACCCGTACTTGCAATTGTTAAGCAAAGCCACCCCTTTTTCACCATCGGAGAGATCAATCCATTTTTGGCAGCTATATTCCCATCGTGCTTTATCCAGAGCCGTTTCAGGTGAAACCGGACGGTCGATGTACCCATAGGGGATTTCCGAAGAAATGTGCCCTGCATCGATGGTTGTGGGGAAGGAGAGCTTGAATAGGGTCTCAGTCTCGTGCCAATCGACATCCATAGAGAACCGAACCATGCGTTCTCCCAATCTTACTGATATGTCTTGAATAAACGAGGTCTCACCATGAACGTGCTTGACACGCACGCGACATCTCAGCGGCCCTCGCTCCATGATCTCGATGGCAACGGATGCATCATTGAATTGAATTGGTTTTTCCAGGTATGCTTGGTCGATATTCCAAGCCACGTGTCTTGAAGGCATGTCAGTAAAGAGCATGATCCGGTTAGCCATGCCTTCGATATACTCGTATCCTGATACGATTTCAACAATGCTGGATATGTATCCTGTTTCCCTGTCAATTTTCACCCTAATTTTATCATTTTCAAGCACGAATGCTTCATTCTCTTCCAACAGCGAGACCCGAGCATTTTTCGTATTCATTCCAGGTTGGAACCCTGCGAGGAGATTGGCCTGCAATGGAACAACGTGGAATGGAGGTAACTCGGCAGGAACTAGAAGCAACGATTTCCCATGGGCATCGTGGATTTCTTGATGAATCAATTCGCCTGGTGAGCCTTGGATTCCTTGCGAGTGTATTTCGAGGAATGCCATTCGTTCCCACGAGAGGAAATTACAAGCGACTTGTATAACGGCTTTTTCATCAAATTTTGCCCTCCCGGCGACAATACATCCCAAGGCATTCTTCATGGCCTCCGATAATTCACGCTTGGCGATATCGTATTCGATAAACGCGTCTTGGTACACCTGGGGTATGGAACTTCCTGGAAGAATATCATGAAATTGATTAAACAGCACGATCTTCCAGCATCTCGTGATGATTTCACGTGGATACTCGAACCCATTCAAGCTAGCAATGGTACAGGCTTTCTCGCAATTTTCCAAGAGGATCTCTAGCTCCCTGTTATACCGTTTCACCTTGGAATTGGTGGTATATGTTCCCCTGTGCAACTCCAAGTAGAGCTCGTCAGACCATGTTGCCCACCTGTTGAAATGTTGCTCGAAATGAGGGTAGAAATCACCTTGCCTTGCAAACTTGAAATTATTCGGGAATAAAATCTTGAGGGCATTGACTATGGTAATTTCCGCTTCTATTGGACCGTGACCCCCATCCCCCAAGCCATAAGCGAAGATATTATCAAGCATCAGTTCCTTGGATTGGTGTTCCCGGATTTCCTTGATGGGGGTGGAATAATCGAACACTGGTGTCTTTCCAGGTACGGTTTTATTTCCCATCAACCTGTATATATTTGGATATTTCATCCCATAATTCATGGTCATGAAGTAGCCAAAATGAATCAATATCGTTGGTATCGTGGTCCCATCCGGAGAGCGCCAATGGAACATGCCGATGGGAAAGGTGTTGGTGTCATTCCAAAAAATTTTCCCTGTGCCAAACATCCTCGCACCGCTCTTGACCAAGATTTGAGGGAGTGTCCAACAAAAGCCAAAAGTATCCTGCAAAAACTCGATTTCGGGCATCTTGCCAAATTCTTCCTTGTAAAACCTCATGCCGTACAATCGCTGCCGAACCAAGCTCTCTCCCGATGGCACATTAAGATCGGGCTCAATCCACATGCCACCAATAAGTAACCATTGACCTCGTGCCACCGCTTCCTTGATCCTCTCGTATATCAAGGGATACATGGTTTTCATCCAGTTATAATAACAGGGAGAGGTTTGCGCGAATGAAAAACGAGGATGCTCCTTGATATGCTTCAATGCCTTAGTGAAAGTTGCTTTCGCCTTCAGGATGGTTTGTTTCTTTCTCCAACGCCACGCCGCGTCGAGATGCGACTGGCCAACAGCAAGCATATTTAATTGCTTGAACTTGAAGCCACTTGATTTGAATCGCTCCAAGAATCCTTTCACGAGTAAGACGAACGGCACGCTAATCTTCGTTTTATCCAAAAATTTCCACAATTTTCTCATCGATGGGGAATCAATCATGCCCAAGCTCATTTTTCAATAACCTCCTTGATTGCTTCATTTATACCTTCATGATGTTTAAGGAGTAATTCGAATTTTTCAACTGGAAGGTTCCAGCCACCTGCAAGATCGTGGCCGCCACCCCTGCCACCAAACTTGTTGGTAAGCTCTTCAATAATGGTCCCGATACCCGCGTGATGTTCTTTGACGAACTCTGGTGTGCACCTCAAGGAGAGTTTTACATCCTGGTTTTTCATCTTGGCTTGTGAAATGATGAGTATCTTACTGGCATCAAGTAGACGGTTTACCGATGTGAAGGAGGCAATATCCGAGACGAGTTGGTTAGATTTCGCGTTATTTATCTGGAAGAACTTGTAATACGCCCCTTCCATGGAACTCTTTCCCGATATTTTGGCAAGATTGCCAGTTAAACTATTCAAGAAATCCATGTAATGCTCGAGGTGTTCCCTCTTCTCTTTTTTTAAATTTAAAATGGCTAATGCTTGGTGAGGATCAAAATCACCAATGATACTTATCAGGAAGTTGAACTCGAACGGAAACTGCAGCAGACCGTCCCGATCCTTGATCGAAATGATGTCCCCGTATATATTTTCCTTGAGCAAATCTTCCAAGGTTCCAATATCACTGGAATCAAGATCCAGGACGTTGCTTTCACCGTCAATTCCAGCGTTTTCCAAGATTTCCAATGCTGCCCTCTCCGAAGCACCAACTTGCTTCAAGAAGGGCAGGATGGAATGCGCCATGGTTGCCTTGATGGTATCAAGTGCCATTCCCCCAGATAGTGACGCACCTTCCTTCTTGGTGCCTTGCTCCTCGGAGAGGCAAAACTCCAGCACATCCAAGTTAAAGGAGCGGTAATCTTTCGGATTGTCCAGCACGTCTCCTGCCATGCCCACGACGGGTAACCACGCTAATTTCTCGACCCGGGATGATAATCTCTTGCAAAACATGAAATTCAGGGTGCTTCCCGCGATTTCCTTCAAACCATCGAAACCAAACCTGGTGGGATTGAACGAGAAAGCATTCCCGGGGTACGAATCCACTTGCTCGCGTGATGAAATCTTGTGGTGATCGAGAAGGAAAAGAAATTTATCCTTGAATTTGGTAATGATATCACAGAGTTGACGTTCTTCAGCGCCCAGGTCAGAGATGAAAATAATCTCAACTCTTGGATAATCGTGAATTATGTTTCCAATGAATTCTTCCCATTTCTGGCTTCTATCAAATATTATTTGAACCGGTTTTATGCCAAGATACTCCATCGTCTTGCATATCAATGCCGAGGAGGTGAGTCCATCACCATCATTATGCCCGATGCTAACTACTCGCTTCACGTCCAAGTCTTGAAAGCGTGAA
Source organism: Candidatus Bathyarchaeota archaeon (assembly GCA_014729935.1). Lineage (GTDB taxonomy): Archaea > Asgardarchaeota > Lokiarchaeia > Sigyniarchaeales > Sigyniarchaeaceae > WJJB01. Next base: position 4,103 of record WJJB01000435.1, read on the forward strand.
ACGCCCAACTCCAAGTTATTTATGAATTTCTTTTCACTAACCATCTTCTTGTTCTCCTTGACCTGCATTCTCCTTGATCTCGTTTGGATCTATGGTAATGTACAATC
>WJJB01000436.1 GCA_014729935.1 Candidatus Bathyarchaeota archaeon
CCTTGAGCACCCGGTCGCTCATCCGAAGGGATGAACTTGGATATAGCGCCTTTTTCGGCAGGTAGAAACAATAGTCGCACCGCAAGTTGCACGCGCTGCCCCGTGGTTTTATCATCACGTGGAATCCTTTCGGGGGCCAGGGGTTAATGCGTTCCGGGTTACCTTTAACCATGAATTCTCACCGGGCATCTTGCAGGCGTGATCTTGATTCGAGTCATTCTAGTTCTCAATTCCTTTTCAATGGACCACTCGAGCTTTCATGAGAAAGTTATTTGAGTAGGAAGGTGCTATCCTCCTTCATGCCACCAAGATCACCCAATATCATCCTTATCATGGCAGACCAGCTACGGGCGGATTGTCTCGAGCCATTGAATTCCACCATCAAGACACCAAACTTACAACGGCTCGCGGATGAGGGCGTCTTGTTCACCCGTATGTACGCGCCGACACCAGTCTGCTTGCCTTGCAGGACGTCTGTACTCACCGGGCAATATCCCTCGACGCATGGAGCCACCCATAATGAATCCCACCTTCCCCAGGATTATTACTCCAGCGTGGCTTCGATGCTATCCAAGGCAGGATACCGGACGCATATCATCGGGAAATCACATTTCAACACCGTCCATGACAAGAACAGCCCTGAATCACCACCCCACATTTTCAATTACGATTTTTTCAAGCATTGGCACGGTCCCTGGTATGGCTTCCAGCATGCAAACATATGTGTGGGACATACCACGGAAACGATTGCCGCATCCATGCATTACGGGGCGTGGCTGGAAGACCATGGCATTGATATTGAAAAATATTTCGGGAACACGGATTATACCGCGTATGGGGCGTGGGATCTCCCAGAGCAATACCACGCAAGCAGCTGGGTGGCGGAAACCACGATATCGGCCATTGAAAGATGCAAGACTGATGACAGGCCATTCTTCTTCTGGGTGAATTTCCCGGACCCACATAATCCATGCATGGTCCCAGAACCTTGGGCAAGCATGTATGATCCAACGGAAATCAAGCAACATGGCTTCAAGGATGGCGAACCAGAATCTTTCAATTCCAAGCCACCCTTTTACAAGGAAATTATTAACCAAGAAGGTGCGTACATGGCAAAACCATCCGATCCAGGATTGCCAGGCTCTGGTAACGTGGTAGCCCTTGGATGGAATCACGAGAAGGTTCAGGAAAATGCAGCCTGCTATTATGGCATGGTGTCCCTGATGGATAAATACATCGGCAAGATCATCAATGCCTTGGAAGAACACGGGCTTCTCGATGATACCGTGTTGGTCTTCACTGCCGATCATGGTGATTTCCTCGGGGACCATGGCTTCCATTACAAGAGCGTAATCGGGTTCGAGGAGGCAATGAACGTCCCGCTCATCGTGCGGTACCCTCCCCTCATTCCACGTGGAGTGAAATCGGGGGCATTGCACAGTTCCGTGGACCTGACTGCAACCTTCCTTTCGATCGCGGGTATTGAACCTCCCCCATTCATGGAGGGGGTAAATCAAGCGAGCACTTGGGAGGATCCCGGAAATAGCAGCAGGGAAAGTGTCATCATCGAGGAGCGCCCCTATGACACGGATTTCAATTTGCGTGTGGTGATTCATGGGAAATACAAGCTCTGCTTTTACGCTGGCAGGGAATACGGGGAATTGTATGACATGGATGCGGATCCAGACCAATTGCACAATTTGTGGGATGATCCGGAATGCAAGGAAACGAGAATCAAGCTTCTTTCCATCGGGCTTGGCCATGAGATGAACAAGAAGGATCCAAACCTGGATCCGTCAAGCATGAAACTCCTCGGGGTTTCCAAGGCTATCTTGGATGCTCCCACCACGCTTCACGATTCCGGGAAGCTGGTTCAAGATGATAATGGAGCGCCATTCTTGTTGATGACAGCACACGGCTTCGGCACCCATCTCATCGATATTCCCTTGGCAGAGATCTTGGAAGATGTCTTGGCGAACCCCATCCAGCTCATCATTGAATCAAGGGAGGAAACACACCAACTTGAAGGAATGTTCTTGGCGGATGATGATGATACCCTGAATTTTTTGGATGATAGTGGCAAGAAAGTACCATTCTTGGACCTCCCTAGCATATCATTAAACAGGGAGTATTCCTTCCTAGTGCATGAAATTGCACTTGGTGGACGGGGCAAGACTGAAACGCAGTGGCAGGTGACCTTGCGTCGCTTATTCTGATGCAACCACCCGTGACCGTACGTTTCATCAACATCATCCTGTGGGTTCCCTGATCATGGCGAAAAGAGTCAGGGAGTCTCGTTCCAATACACGTCGTTCCACGAGCTCGAAGCCATACTTGATGTAAAACGGGATATTCCGTTCAACTGCTGTTTCGAGGTAACCCGTAATACTCTTCTCATCCAGCTCTTTACAACAATGGGACAGGAGGGCGCTACCATGCCCTCGTGCTTGGTGATCGGGATGCACTCCCAAGACCCAAATGTAGCAATGCTGCGTGGGTGCGTGCTTGTCATGCAAGGCTTCAATTTCCTTGGTGATTCGCATCTGTGTCCTGATGAATTTCAATCCTATCTTGAAAAATAATCTCGCAGCACCAGACCTGAGCATGTTCCATGCCGTGATGCGAGTTCTTGGCATGTCCAACAAGATCAGCACGGCTTCCAATCCACCAGGTGCAGCGAAGACGCGTCCATGGCTCATCCCAAAGCGTAGTAAAACCTCGAATAAAATTTCTAAGTTTGCCGCTCGCTTGCCTGAATCGGGAAGGCAATCACGGTACAAGGGATAATCCTCGAAGGCGAGTGCGAGGGTTCTTGCTGCACCAGCCATCTCCTCCTCGTCAAGCCTTCGCGGTGACTGTTGAAGATTAACCATCAAGTGCCAGCATGTATCAATGGTTAAAATATTAACTCCCTCATCGTAAGAAAGCTTATCTTGATGGATCATGAAGCTTGACACAGACACGATGGGTGCAACCGAACGATTCAGGTTAACCATTCACCATGAGCAACCAGATCGGGTTCCATGCTACGTCATGGGCATCCCGCCGTACTCAAAGTGCTACAAGGAGTTTTTTGAACGAGAGGATCAAATTTTCGACAAGGGTGGTTGGGGGGACGATGATGACAACATCCTCCTCACGCCCATGGGGGATTTCACCATGAAGTATTATTTCGGGGCAGATGTGGAGATGACCGGTATTGGCGTGGAACAATCTGTCCCGAAATTTCGGTTGGGGAAGGATGGAAGAATCGATCATGGCGATGGAAGCTTGGATATCGTGGAACATGGCAAGGAATATACCTACGTGGGAAGTGGCATGATCCGGGGTACCAAAATACTTGAGGGCGGCTACGAGTACTCCTGGTACATTGATGGGTACTTGAAAAAAAAGGAAGATGCACTGGCGTGGTATGACAAGCACGGGTGGTTTGCAGATCAGCCCGTGAAAAGAGCCATGGTTGATGCTTTCGAGAAATGTCAAGGGGAATATGGTGACAGGATTTGCCTCGTGCCGCAAATCTCGGGAGTCCAGCTCTATGAAAGCTTGTGGCCTATCATGGGACAGGCAAGGTTCGCATATTACTGCAGGAAGGACCCCCAATTCATTCACAGGCTTGTTGAGGATCGCAAGCAGGCTCAGCTCAACATTCTTGACGAGATAGCAAGATATAAGCCCATTGCGGTGTTTGGAGGGGATGACATGGGGCAGAAGGGACGCCCGCTCATGTCACCGAGCACCTTCAGGACGTTTTTCAAGGAACCCTACTCCGAGATCTTCTCAAAGATCCACGACATGGGAGCGATCGCCTTCAATCATAGCTGTGGCAACATCACGGAACTGCTCCCCGATCTCATCGAGGCTGGCTTGGACGGGTGGCAATCGCTGGAACCAGCGTCGGGCATTGACCACGCCACCTTGAAAGGGAAATATGGGGACCATTTCCTGTTCGTGGGAGGGCTTGATAGCAGGGAAATATCATTTGGAACTCCGGAATCGGTAAGGAAGCACGTGCGAGAGCAAATCATGAAGATGGGAGTTGGTGGTGGATACATCTGCGGGCCAACACATGATTTCCTGACAGAAACACCGTTGGACAATTGCCTTGCCATGCGAGATGCCATCCAAGAAGAAGGAAGGTATCCGCTCTGATTTGAAGGTACCATGAGTCCCGAAAACCTTTTTTCACGATGATAGGAGTTTGCCATCATGGCGATGCACCACGTGAAAAAGGATTCGTTTGACTTGGTCCACGGTTGCAAGCAACTCCACGGCATGCTTGCCCTCCCGGCAGGTGATGGAATACAGGCATTGGCATTGCTGGCATTGCACGATCCTGTGGACACCAGTGGGATCTATCACGACATCGCTCATGTCTCCAAGGGTTGTTGGAACTTGCTTCACCTTGGCAATTTTTCCATGCAGGAGGCGTCTTGGCAATGCTTGGCATGTTTCACAAGCAATGGCATCATCACTCGACCCGTGGGTAATGGACTCTATGGATCGAGAGACGATATGCTTGATCTTGTGGTACCTGCGTTTACTCTCCAAGCGGGGATTGGGCGCGAGCTTTCCCTGGCCATTTTTCCTGGCGAGGAACTCCATGAGATGGTCGATGATCTGCCGTGGTGTCTTCCCCCCCTCGCTGGGCTTCCGTAACCATTCCCTGTTGATAAATATTGGCTTGAAATAATGCACTTCCATGGGACCCATCTTGTGTGACACGCCATACCTGAAAGCACCCTTGCCCCTGATAAGAACGGGAACGAATGGAATCCTGTCACGATCATGGTTCAAGGTGGCATAAACCCTGATGATGCTGGAGAATCCCTGTTCAATGGGCCCTGGATGGGGGTGCCCCTCGGGCCAGATGGCGAAATAACGGTTTTTCGTGAGAATGCGCCGAACCACGTCCTCCACCACCTGGTGCACGTTCCCGTGCCTGAATGCAGACATGTTGAATACTTGGTCGATCATGTCCGCGAACCAACTATTTCCCCAAGCCACGAATGCTGAAATTTGCATGTTTGGAAGGGTTGCAAACATGATAAGCGGGTCATAACTTCCCGGATGATTCACGTAAAAAATGCATCCTTGTTCCGGGATGTTATGCTTTCCAAAGCTCCGTAGCCTGTTGAAGACCTTGAAATATAACCTGTAGGCACGAATGATGAACTTGTATACGACCCATGGCCGTATTCCCTTCAGCATATGAAATCCCGTGAACAACCTGCTCAAGACAGCCTCTATGGCTTGGACACTTGCGGGTTGCCGTCGCCACCACGAAAGCTTTTCTGCGACGGTATGCGTGGGTATCTCACACCGTTCATGCATCCATGAATGGAATTCTGGATGGGGAACGTTTTTTTTCATGGTGAATGGACTCCACGGAGGTTAATTACGCGCTGGCTTTTAACGCATATTTCAATCCCTGCATATCATCGACGGTTCACGGTTATCATTCAGGGATTGAGTCGGGTAGGTCCGGCCATTACTGGTCTTTCCCCCCTAAGAACCACGCGTGACAGTTTCCCGGCACGTGGCTCAAGCAAACGGAGCCGCCCAGTCACCAGCCAACGGGGATTGATTACTCCACGACCTGAACGTTGC